>JAFAHQ010000202.1 GCA_019237135.1 Alphaproteobacteria bacterium | reverse complement strand
CTTGGGGTGGCTCTGCTTCATAATTGTCGTCGCGGTACCGATCGTGACTGCCGCCATGTATTATTTCCTCGTCGCTGCCGACCAATACGTGGCCGAATTTCGCTTTGCCCTGCGCTCTGCCGAACCGGAGCGCAATAGCCCGGCCCTACTTCTCCCGGAGAGCATCGCCCCCTCACCGATTGGAGTGGATTCGTATGTCGTCGTGCAATATCTCGCTAGCCGCGCGATCGTCGACGATCTGAGCGCGACACTCGACCTGAGACAGATGTTTTCACGCTCCGAGGCTGATTGGCCGGCCCGCCTCGATCCGCTGGTCTCTATCGAGGAGCTGGTTCGCTACTGGAAGGGACAGGTCGACGCGTTTTTCGATCAGACCAACGGGACGATCGTGGTCAGGGCCCGCGCCTTCGCACCGCAAGATGCTCTCAGACTGGCCGAGGGCATTCTCGCCTCGTCCGAGCGGCTGGTCAACGATTTGTCGGCGCGTGCTCGCCGGGACGCATTGCGAAATTCCGAAGACGAGGTGGGCCTTGCCGAGAAGCGCCTCAAATCGGCGCTTTCCCGGTTGCGCGAGTTTCGCGACAAAGAAGGAATCATTGATCCGCGCAAGACTGCCGATGCGACCATAGCGCTGGCAGGACGAGTTCGCGACGAGCTCGTTCGGGCGGACACTGAATTATCCACGTTGAAGCACTACATGCGCGACGACGCTCCCTCCGTCAAAATGCTGGAGGCCCGGGTCCAATCGCTCGAGGCGCAACGCCGGGCGGTCGAGAGTGAGGTCACGGATACCGAAAAGACCCGGTCGGAAGCTCTTTCTCGGGTGATGGGCTCGTACGAACAGCTCGAAAGCGAGCGGACATTTGCCGAGAATACCTATCAGCATGCGCTGCAGGCTCTAGACCGCTCGCGCATCAACGCCGACCGCCAGCAAGTTTATCTCGCTACATTCGTCCAGCCGACGCTCCCTGAGGAACCGCTGTATCCGCGCCGGCTGCAATCGTTCGCCGTGGTTTCTGGGGTGGCTTTTGTCGTCTGGATGATCGGCGGCTTCATTCTTCAGTCCATACGAGACCACGTGCGTCCATAACGTTCTTTGATCAGGTTGAAACCGGCGCGGGGCCGGCGGAGGAAGTAATCATGACGACGGTGGAGTTCGATTCTCAACCCGCCATTTTGTCTCCGGCCGCGACCAATGCATCACCTGTGCGGAGCGCCAGCCGTACCGCTCGCACCAGGCTCGCGGTGGTTTCCACTCACGACGATTTGTGCGGCATCGCCGCCTACACGCGTAGTCTCGAGCGGCAACTCGGCGACATTTTCGATGTCACCGTATTCGAATTGAACCAATTCCTGCTGCGCGGCACCCATCGCCGCGTCCGACGATTCGGCGATCGACACATCCAGGCCATTTGCCGCCAGATCAGGCACTACGACACTGTTAATCTCCAACTCGAGCACGGCACATTGGGCCGTAGCTGCGGCGATATCTTCCGCCGTTTCAATTGGATCGTGCGGGCATCGCCGCGGCTTTCGGTGACGTTTCACTCGATAATGTTGTCCGAGGCTTTCGATTTTGCGGAATGGTTCAAGGAGATCTGCCGGTTCAATTTCGCCAAGGCCATCGCCATGCGGTCCGGGTATATGCACGCAAACCGGCTCTCCGCCGGCATTGCCACCCGCCTGCGGCGCGCCCAGCGCCTCAAGCCTGTCGCGGTCATCGTTCACACGCGGCGCGACCTCTGGCACATGAAGTACGTGCACGGCATGCGTAACGTCTACGACCATCCGCTGTCCTTCGTTGACGTCGCCGAAGCGGAGGAGATCCGACGCACCGCCTCACGCGCGAAATTTCCGGTCTTGGATGCGGTGCCGGCGCAGAGCAAGCTAATCGGGGTCTTTGGGTTTCTCGGCCGCTACAAGGGTTTCGACACCGCCATCCGGGCGCTCCACCACCTGCCCGAGGAATACCATCTGCTGATTTTCGGCAACGTCCACCCGAACGAGATCAGGCAGCACCAGCCGATCGACCCAGTCGTCTCGTCATTTTTCGACGCGGGTTATATCGATACGAGCGTCGCCGAACGAACGCGAACGCACCCGGGCGCGAGCGTGCCCGGCGTTTCCTTCGCTGTCGACGGATCGATGCGCGATCTACTGGTCGAGCATCCCAAAGACCTGTCGGGCCGGATTCATTTCCTCGGCGCACAGAGCGACGCCGACTTTTTATCAGGGATGGCAGTCTGCGACGCGGTGGTTTTTCCTTACCTGGAGGTGGGGCAATCCTCCTCGGGGCCGATTTCGCAGTCGCTGGAACTCGGCTGCCGGGTGATCGCCTCGCGCACGCACACCTTTTTGCAGTTTGCCCGTTATCATCCCAATGCAATCGAATTCTTCGACATCGGCAATCATCTCGAACTGGCGGGACGCATCCTCGCTCGTCCGCAGTTCGATGCGCGCGAGCGTCGGCTCACCTTCAACGTCGAAACCAACAAAGCCACCTATCTCGCCGCGAACGGCGATATGCGCAAAGCGGAAATGACAGCTGTGATGGCGCGCGTTAAGGCCCGAGCGGCGTCGCCAGCATCGTCGGGAATTTGAGCGACCGTCGTGACGAATGGCTACTGCAACGGGAGGTCCGCTACGCTGCAAGCGTCGGCGAGCGCAGCTTGGACGTGGTGCGCTGGGGTTTCGTGCCGTTCTGAGCCAGGCATCAAGGTTGGTTTTGCAATCGCGCCAAGGGCGGTCAAGGGCACCCGACGATCTGTGCTGCCCCAGCAACACCAAAAATCTCGATAAGACAGGCCACTTGATCGATCAAGTCTCGGTCGCGATAGTCCTCGCCCGCTTCGGCCAAGATGACCATTGCTATAAAGCCCGGGGCGATCTCTTCAAGCCAGCGGGCGTATTCCAAAATGCCAGCTGCTGTGGCCATCGGGTGACGCACCCGTCAAAATTGCGCCAATCGCATCCTATGTAAGTTGCGCCCCGAACCTTTAATGAGAGGTTAAAGACCCCGGGCGCTCATTTGCGAATGCCGCTGGCCGGGACCGCCGGGCGAAACGCCGATCCTGATGCGGACGGGGAGCGCCGCGGTAGCCGTCGTCGACAAGCATCCCCTAGCCCCCTATGATGAGGGGAGGGTAAGCGCCGAACGAAGGAGAGGCAGCATGAAGAACGGCTTCCGCGTGTACGACTCCGATACCCACGTCAATCCTGCCGCAGAGGTGCTGGACAAATATGTCGACCCGGGCTTTCGGCCGCGCCTCGCCGAGCTAGAGGCGTACCGCCTGCCGGTCGGACAAGCAGCGGTCGCTGGTGTCGGCGGAACCCACAATTACCGCGTCGGCACGAAATATTACCGCCGGGTGCTCGGCGAGAAGGCGCCGCGCGAGACCTTCACCGGCCGCGAGACGCGGTGGATGGGCAGCAAGATGCCGCGCCCCGGGGTGCAGGACGATCAGGCCGAGAACCGGGTCAAGGACATGGACGACGAAGGAACCGACGTCCATTTCCTGATCCCGACCTCCTGGACCAGCGTCGTCGGGCTGCCCGACCCCACACTCGAAGTCGGTATGACGCGCGCCTTTCACCGTCACATGGCCGATTTCTGCGGCGAGTTCCCGACGCGGCTCAAGAGCATGATCGTCGCCTCCGCGCGCAACCCCGACGAGGCGGTGCGCGAGATCCGCGAATGGGGAAACTCGAAATGGGCGGTGGCGGTGATGCCGCTGCTCGCCAAAGATCTGCCAGC
>JAFAHQ010000081.1 GCA_019237135.1 Alphaproteobacteria bacterium | reverse complement strand
AAGGCGGTGATGACCGCAACCTTGCCTGTAAACCGCATGGTTCCCCCCTTTCTAGTCGACCGTTGCCCGGGCATTCTGAAGTGAGACGAGCACGGGAGAGTTTGTGATGCAACTTGGAATGCACCTGCCGCATGCGGGATCGCAGGCGACGCCGGCATTGATCAAGCGCCATGCGCAGCGCGCCGAGGCGCTCGGGCTCAACGACGTGTGGGTCAGCGAGCACATCATCGTGCCGCGCGCGCAGTTTCCGCGCTCGCCGCTGTTCTACGATCCGATCCTGACCCTGACCTGGGTTGCCTCGGTAACCGAGCGAGTGCGGCTCGGCACCAGCGTCATCGTGTTGCCGATGCGCCATCCGCTGCCGCTCGCCAAGGAATTGTCGACATTGCACAACCTATCAGGCGGCCGGCTGATCCTCGGTGTCGGCGTCGGCTGGTTGGAGCCGGAATTCGCCGCACTCGGCGTGCCGTTCAAGGAGCGCGGCCGCCGCATGGACGAAGGCATTGCGCTTATGCGCGCGGTGTGGTCTCAGGACCCAGTCAATTTCGACGCAAAATACATCCCGGCCGTCGTTAAAAACATGACGATGCTGCCTCAGCCGGAGGGCCACATCCCGATGTGGCACGGCAGCCGCTCTGAGGCGGCGCATCGGCGCACCGTGCGTATCGGCGACGGCTGGCACGGTAGTCAGGTGACGCCGGAGCAAGCCGGCGAAGTGGTCAAGCGGCTGCGCCGCGCCCGGCCGGAGCCGGAGTTCACGATCTCGGTCCGCTCGCACTGGGACGGCAAGGATATCGGCATGATGCGCGAGCGGGTTGCCGCCTACGAAGCCGCCGGGGTGCAGCACGTCATGGTGCACCCGCAGGACCGCGAAGTCGACGACTGGGATACGGTCATCGAAGGCGTCGGGCGCGTCGCCGTCTTCGCGTAAATGATACAATAAGCGCCCACTAATCCAGCACCGACAACAGCCGGTGGCCCGGGCTCCGCGGCAGTATCCCGCGCTCGCGTGGATCCTCGAACAGCACCGTGCGTCGGGCATAGACGACAAAACCGGCTTGCTGATAAATGCGCAGCGCCTTTGGGTGATCGAAAGTCGAGGTGTGTAGCCAAAATCTGTCGATCGGCCGTGACCAGGCGCGGTCGATCGCCGCCTGTAACAGATAAGGGCCGAGCCGGCGCCCGATAAAATCGGGGATAAGCCCGAAATAACAGAGCTTCGTCTCACGTGCGGCCGCCGTGTCGAGCTCGAAGAATCCCGCCGGCACGCCGCGGACATATAGCGCGAAAATCTCGATCGCCGGCCGGTGGATTTGCGCGGCAACCTCCGCGTCGTCAATGATCCGCCGCTCGAACCACAGCCATGGCTCGCCGACGGTGTTGTAAAGGTAGCGGTAGAACGAGACCGTGCACCCCTCGGCCCGCATCAGCGCGAGCTTGTCGAGCGGTGCGGGAACCCGCCGACCGGCCGGCCGCTCCAACATTTCGAGATAGGTGATGGTGTCTTCGAGGACGGTCACCGGGCCGGACCCGTCTCGATCGGCGTATCACCGGGCAGGCCCCATTCGGACCAAGACCCGTCATAGACCGCTGCACCGGGGTGCCCGATCAGGTGCAATGCAAAGGCGAGCGCGCAGGCGGTCACGCCCGAGCCGCAGCTCGTGACGATCGGGCGGTTGAGCGCCACACCGGCATCGCGAAAGAGCCCAGTCAGCTCTTCGGCGCTCTTTAGCTGCCTGGTGTGCGGGTCGGTCACGCTCTCATAGGGCACATTGCGGCTACTGGGGATATGGCCGTTGCGCAGGCCGGGTCGAACTTCAGGCGTGGTGCCGTCGAAGCGGCCGGCGGCGCGCGCATCCACCACCTGCTCGCCGTGGGTCGCGAGATTGTCGAGCAAGGCGGCCTTGTCGCGCACCAGCGAAGTGTCGAAGTGCGCCGTGAAACGGCGCAGTGGCGGGTTCGGCACCACCGCGTCGAGCGGTCGTTCCTCGGCCCGCCATTTGGGAAGACCGCCATCGAGGACCGCGACTTCGCGATGCCCGAACATGCGCAGCATCCACCAGGCGCGCCCGGCCGAGGACAGCCCGGCGCTGTCATAGACGACGACCCGGTCATCGTCGCCGATGCCCAGCGCCCCAACTTTTTGCGCGAAGAGATCGGGGGATGGGATCATGTGCGGCAAACTGGTGCCGGGCTCGCAAATGTCGTCGATGTCGAAGAAGACGGCACCCGGGATGTGACCCTGCTCGTAGTCCTGCAGCGCGGTCGGGGTGATGCCCGGTAATTTGAACGACGAATCGACGACCCGAACATGCGGGTCGTCGAGGTGGGCTGCGAGCCAGTCGGTGCCGACGAGCGCTTCAGGACGGGCAAAGGGCATCGGGCATCACTCCGCGAAGGCGAGGATCACACGGCGGTTCTGCTTCCCCTTGTTTTCGATCTTGACCACCGCGACCGGGCCGATCTCGGCGGTGTTGCGGACATGTGTGCCGCCGCAAGGCTGCAGGTCGACCCCGGCGATCTCCATCAGGCGCACGCGGCCCATGCCGCTCGGCGGCTTGACCGACATCGTGCGGACCAGTTCGGGTTTGGCGGCGAGTTCCTCGTCGGTGATCCAGCGCGGCCCGACCGGGTAACCCTCGGCGATCAGCGCGTTGAGCCGGCTCGCGATCGCCTCCTTATCGAGGCTCGATCCGGGAACGTCGAAATCCAGCCGCCCTCTGCCATCCGACACTTGGCCACCGGTCACCGCGCCGGGAACGACGCTGCACAACAGATGCAGGCAGGTGTGCATCCGCATCAGCCGATGGCGCCGGTCCCAATCGATCTCGGCGACGAGTTCGGCGCCCGGCTCGGGGAGTGGCGAACCCGGCGCCGGCACATGGATTACTTCGTCGGGCAGTAGACCCTTGACCGTATCGACGATCTTGATCGATTGACCGGAGGCAGGGCGGAGTTCCCCGGTGTCTCCCGGCTGGCCGCCGCCCATCGGATAGAACACGGTGCGGTCGAGCCTGATGCCGCGCTCGTCGGCTTGGGTCACCCGGGCATTGCAGGAGCGGAGGTATTCGTCGTCGCGAAACAGCAGCTCAGTCATTTCGCTGCGTCCAGCCAGACCGGCGTCGGCAGCTCGCGCGACTTCAGGAATTCGGGATTGAACAGCCTCGACTGATAGCGGGTACCGGAATCGGCGAGGATTGTCACGATCGTGTGCCCGGGCCCGAGCTCGCGCGCCAAGCGGATCGCACCGCAGACATTAATCCCAGTCGAGCCGCCGAGGACCAGCCCTTCCTCAGTGACGAGGTCGAACAGCACCGGCAGCATCTCCTGATCCGTGATCTGGTATTGCCCGTCGGGTGCAAAGCCCACCAGGTTGCCGGTTTCGTGGTTGTTGCCGATGCCTTCGGTGATCGAGTTCCCTTCGGGCTTCCACTCGCGGTGCGCATACCAGTTGTAGATGCCCGATCCCATGCAGTCCGACAGATAAATCTGGACCTTCGGGTTGCGCTCCTTGAGTGCGATCCCGACCCCGGAGAGCGTGCCGCCGGTGCCGACCGAGCACGTAAAGCCGTCGACTTTACCGTCGGTCTCCTCCCATATTTCCGGACCGGTCGTCTCGTAATGCCCTCGCCGGTTGGCGAGGTTGTCGAACTGGTTGGCCCAGATGGCACCATTGGGTTCGTTCGCCGCGATCTCGTCGGCAAGCCGTCCGGAATAGCGCGCATAGTGCATCGGATTGGCGTAGGGGACAGCCGGCACAAGTCGGAGATCGACGCCGCACAGGCGCAGCATGTCCTTCTTCTCCTGGCTCTGCGTCTCAGGCATGACGATCACGGTGCGGTAGCCGCGGGCGTTGCCGACGAGCGCCAAGCCGATGCCGGTGTTCCCGGCCGTGCCTTCGACGATGACGCCGCCGGGGCGTAGCTCACCACGCTCCTCGGCGTCCTTGATGATCCAGAGCGCCGCGCGATCCTTGACCGAGCCGCCGGGATTGAGGAACTCGGCCTTGCCGAGGATCGTGCATCCGGTCTCCTCGGAGGCACGGCGCAGCTTGATCAGCGGCGTGTTGCCGACCGTGCCGATAAA
>JAFAHQ010000030.1 GCA_019237135.1 Alphaproteobacteria bacterium | reverse complement strand
GATACGACACCTCGTCAAACATTTTGGCCCGCTGAAGGCGGTCGACGACATCTCATTCACCGTGCCGCACGGTGAGGTGCTCGGCTTTCTCGGCCCAAACGGGGCCGGCAAGTCGACGACAATGAAGATGATCACGGGTTTTCTCGCGCCGACCGCCGGCACCGCGATCGTGTGCGGTCAAGACATCGCCACGCAGCCGATCGCCGCAAAGAAGTGCATCGGCTATCTGCCCGAGGGCGCACCGGCCTATCCGGATATGACGCCGGCCGATTTCCTCGACTTCATCGCCCATATCCGTGGCTTTGCCGGCGCCGAGGCAAAGCGTCGCATCGGCCGCGTCGTCGAGATGATTAGAATCGCCGGGGTTCTGCATCAGCCGATCGAGACACTGTCGAAGGGCTTCAAGCGTCGCGTCGGAGTAGCGCAGGCGCTGCTGCACGATCCCCCTGTGGTGATCCTCGACGAGCCCACCGACGGGCTCGACCCCAACCAGAAGTACGAAATGCGAAAGATCATCGCGACGATGCGGCCCGAAAAAGCGATCATCATCTCGACCCACCTGCTCGAAGAGGTCGAGGCGGTGTGCAGCCGGGCGATTATCATCGCACATGGCCGCATTCTGGCTGACGGGACCCCTGCACAGCTCGCCGAGCGCTCGCGCCACCACAACGCCGTGCGTCTCGGCGTCGCCACCGGGGACCAGCAACAGGTTCGCGCCGAGCTGGCTCGGCTGCCCGGGGTGGCCGCGGTCGAGGCGATCAGCGACAGTGAGGGCGACGCACTGATGGTTTTCCCGGGTGGCGCCGGCCCGGTTGTCGCAAAGGTCGCCGATCTCGCCCGCGCCCACGGCTGGGAAGTCACGGGTCTGAGGGTTGAGCGCGGTCGGCTCGATGACGTCTTCCGCGAAATCACAAACGTTTCGCCAGAAGCGGCCGCTGTTTCTACAGCCGCCTGACGGCAATGCGCAACGTCCTCACCATATTTCGCCGCGAGCTTGCCAGCTATTTCGCCACTCCACTCGCCTACGTGTTCATTGTCATCTTCCTCGTCATGGCGGGAGTGCTGACCTTTTTTCTCGGCAATTTCTTCGAACGCGGGCAGGCTGACCTGCAATCCTTCTTCTCCCTTCATCCCTGGCTCTACCTCGTCTTGATCCCTGCGTTGTCGATGCGGCTGTGGGCCGAGGAACGTAAGAGCGGGACGATCGAGCTGTTCTTGACACTGCCGATACGCATGACCGAAGCCGTGCTCGGAAAATTCCTCGCCGCCTGGTGTTTTGCCGGGATCGCATTGGCCTTGACCTTCCCGTTCTGGATCACGGTCAACTTTCTCGGCCGACCCGACAACGGGGTAATCCTCGCGAGCTACATCGGCAGCTGGTTGATGGCCGGCGCACTACTGGCGATCGGAGCCTGCGTCTCCGCAATGACAAAGAACCAGGTCATCGCCTTTGTCGTTACTGCTGCGCTCGCTTTTGTCTTCACCGCCGCGGGCTCATCGATCGTGCTCGGCATGCTTCAGGGTTGGGCACCCGAATGGCTGATTCGCGCCGTCGCGCAGATGAGCTTCCTTGGCCATTTCGGCGCCATCACGCGCGGCGTCATAGATTTGCGCGATGTGTTTTACTTTGTGTCGATAATAATCGCCTTTCTTGCCGCTAACGCGATCTTGGTCGACCTCGAAAAGGCTGAATAGATGGACTTCGCCGCGCGATTTCATGCCTTTGTTGCGTCGCGTCGCGGTGTCGCGGTCGCAGTGCTGGTTTTGATCGCATTGATGGTCGCCTCGGCAAACATCGTGGCCGCCCGCTTTCTGACGTCGCGGCTCGATCTGACCGCGGAGCATCTCTATACGCTGTCACAAGGCACACGGAACACGCTGGCGAAGATCGACGAGCCGATCACCCTGCGCTTCTACTATTCGACCCGCCTCGGCGACGAAGTGCCCTCTTACGGCGTTTACGCCCAGCGCGTGCGCGAGCTGCTCGACCAATATGTTGCAGCGGCGCACGGCAAGATTCGCCTCGAAGTCTACAACCCGCAGGCCTTTTCGGACGTCGAGGACCGCGCCGTCGCTTTCGGGCTCAAGGGTGTGCCTCTCGATGCGCAAGGGGAGCAAGTCTACTTCGGTCTTGCTGCCACCAACTCGACCGACGACCAGCAGGTCATCGCCTTCTTTGCGCCAGAGCGCGAACGCTTTCTCGAATACGATCTCACCAAGCTTGTTCACAGCCTGGCCTTTCCGAAGAAGACCGTCGTCGGCTTGATGACGACGCTGCCGCTCGAAGGCGACATGATGGCGATGATGCGCGGCCGGCCGAGCGAGCCGATGGCCGTGATCGAGCAACTGCAACAGATCGACCGGGTCAAGCCGCTGACTTCCGACATCGATGCGATCCCTGCAGACATCGACGTCTTGATGCTGGTGCATCCGCAGAATTTGTCAGACAAGACGCTCTTCGCAATCGACCAGTTCGTCTTGAAGGGCGGCAAGGCACTGGTTTTTGTCGACCCGCTTTCCGAACTTCAGGCCTCGCACCCGAGCCAGCTCCACCCACCCGGCTCGCCCAACTCCAGCAATCTCGAGCGGCTGTTCAAATCCTGGGGGTTCGAGGTGCCATCACAGACGGTCGTCGGCGACCGGCGCAATGCTCAGCGGGTCGGCGTACCGGTTCCTGGGCGCGGCACGCGGCCACTCGATTATATCGCTTGGCTCAATCTCCAGGCCGCCAACCTCAATCGCGACGACATGATCACAGCCGATCTGAGCCATATTATAATGGCCTCGTCCGGCATCATCGAGCCGCTCGACGGTGCCAAGACGACGATCGAGCCGCTGATCACGACCTCGGCGGACACGACAAAGATTCCGGCCGAAAAGCTGGTCGGGTTGCCCGATGTCGCCGGCTTGCTCAGCCAGTTCAAGTCGGACAACAAACGCTACATCCTCGCCGCGCACGTGACCGGCATGGTCGACACCGCCTTTCCAGACGGCCCGCCAAAACCACCCGAGCCTGCCAAACCGGAGGCGGCGGCGAAACCCGAGGCGACCGATCCGCCTGACGGCGCGACGGCGGAGAAGGCAGCCGAGACAACTCCGGCGCCAGTCAAGGCCGCTGACAAGCCCGCGGCCGATTGGCTCAAGACCTCGGCGCAACCGATCAACGTTGTCGTTGTCGCCGACACCGATATGCTCGACGATCGCTTCTGGATGCAGACCCAGGATTTCTTTGGGCAAAAAATTGCTGTGCCGACCGCCAACAACGGCGACTTTGTCGCCAATGCGGTCGAGGTACTCGCCGGCGGCAACGATTTGGTGGGTCTGCGCAGCCGCGGGACCTCGGCCCGACCCTTCCAGGTGGTCGACCGGATCGAGCGTGACGCGCAGGAGCGCTACAGCGCCGAGGAGCGCGCGCTGCAGCAAAAGCTCAAGGACACTCAGGCCAAATTGGCCGATCTCACCGGAAAGGATCAGGCGAACCCGCCGACGACCCTTTCCCCCGAACAGACAAAAACGATCGAAGAATTCCGCGCCGATATGCTGCAGACTCGCCGCCAGCTGCGCGAAGTGCAGTCAGCTTTGCGCAGCGATATCGGGCGGCTCAAGGCCGCGCTCGAGTTCCTCGACATTGCGCTGATCCCGATCATCGTCGCGGCAGTCGCTGTCATCCTCGGTGTTGTGCGCCTGAAGCGGCGCAGCCGCCGCGCCGCAGAAGCGTGATTGGCCAACCCGAACCGGCGAGCCGTTGAAATGCAAAAACGAGGTTTGATTCTTTTCGCCGCCGCGACATTGGCGCTCGTGGTGGTGGCGGTCGTAGCAATCGCCATCGGCGATCGCGGTGTCAGCCGCGCCGCGCCGGGCGAGCGCGCCCTCCCGGGTCTGGCCGCAAAACTCGGCGATGTCGGCTCGGTCGGGATCAAGCGGAACGGCCTCTCACTGACCTTCGTGCGCGATGGCGACAACTGGCTTGTCGCCGAAAAGGGCGACTATCCAGCCGCCGCCAGCAGAGTTCGCCAGATCGTGCTTGCTATGGCCGATGCGATGCTCGTCGAGCCGAAGACGCAAAAGACAGAGTTTTACCCGCGGCTCGATGTCGAGGACCCGGGCAACGGCAAATCGACCCTTGTGACACTGAAGGACAAATCCGGCGTGACGCTCGCGGAGCTGATCATCGGCAAGCGGCGTTACGATCGGCTCGGCACCGGCACCGATGGCATCTATGTCCGCAAGCCTGGCGACCCCCAGGCATGGCTCGCCCGCGGCTCGCTCGAATTCTCCGATCAGCTCTCGAGCTGGCTCGACCGCCGCATCCTCGACATCCCCGAGAAGCGGATCGCCAAGGCGACCTTGACCCAGCCCGACGGCACAAAGCTCGTGATTATCCGCGCCAAGCCCGAGGATAAATTCACGGTTGAGGACGCGCCTGCCGACGCGAAATTCAAGAGCGAGACGACGACCAGCGAGCCCGCGATGGCGCTCGAAGCCCTCGACCTTGACGACGTCAAACCAGCCGCAGAACTGCCGGTGCCGGACAAGGATGTCGCCGCCGCATCCTTCACGACGTTCGACGGGTTGACTGTCGATGTCAGGCTGCTCGACAAGGACGATATGCACTGGGCCGCGGTGTCGGCCGTCGGATCCGGAACGGCCGAGGCCGAGGCGAAAGCAATCGATGACAAGGCGTCGCGCTGGACTTATGCGATCCCGTCTTACAAGGCGACCCAGATGAAGATGAAGCTCTCCGACATGCTCGAGCCCGCAAAGGGATCTTGAGGCGGGCGTGGGATGGGCATAAGTAGCCGGCGACTCGGAGGGGAGGGTTGAATGGTCGGTCGTGAAACACGCCTTCGCGCCGCTGCAGGCGTCTCGTTTTGTTTGCTGCTCGCGGTTTGCGCGGCCCCGGCTACTACCGATGTTCGCTGGGTGAAGACGGGGACCGACGACGAGACGATCTCGCGTGAATTGCGCGACTGCAATGCGCAGGCCAATGCGGCGCTCGCCAACGAGCGCGGCATCAATCAGGACATCAACGCTACGCTCGGCGGCAATTGGCAGTTCAGCGGCACATCGTCGATCGAGAACCAGTCGATGGGCGCACAAGCCGCCGGCTATGCCGACCAAGTCCTCAACAACTGCATGCGCGCCAAGGGCTTCACCAAGGAGAGCTGATCGCAAAAACTGCGTTCCGGACAGTGGCGCATCATCTCTCGAGCCACACGTCGGCGAGGTCCTGGCCGATGTATTGGCTCGGTGTGATATTCCACCCTTTGAACTTCTCCGAGGTGACTACGATGCGATTCCACCACAGGAGCGGCACCGTATAGGCCGCGGTGAGCGCGTGCCGCTCGAAATCCCGTACCATCCTGGCGCGCGCTCTCGGGTCGGTGCTCATTGCCTGTCCGACATAGAGCGCGTCGAGGAAGCGGTCAGTTGAACCGGAGTGGTTGATCGGCGACAGGTCGCGTGAAACGTACCTTGCGAGTTGTATCGTCGGATCGTCGAAATAGTCAGCCGCCAGATCGATCGCTGCGGCAAAGCGACCGGTCTCAAGCGCCGACTGCCAGTCCTTGGTGCTCAGCATCTCCTGGCGGGCCTGCACACCGATTTCACGCCAGGAAGCGACCAGGAAGTCACCTGCTGGGCCGTACGGAATGGGAACGTCCTTGCGGTTAGTGAGGGTGACCCTTAGGTCGGGCACTCCCGCCTCCGCGAGAAGTCGCCGTGCTTCCGCGCGCGAGGCGGTGATGTCGCGGGAAAAGCCCGGGAGCTTAACGAGTTCGGCCTCGGGCATGCTGATCGCGGTGCCTGGCCGCATCAACCCGCCGACGTATTTGAGGAAAGTGCCATCGGCGAGCGTCTGCGCTCCTTGCCAGCGGTCGATAGCGAGCGACAGCGCGCGTCGCACCCTCGGGTCGTCGAAGGGCGGACTGGTAGCGCTGAAGGCCAGAGCAAGATAGCTGATCCATGGGCTCTCGCGCACCTCAATGCTCTCACCGGCCGCGCTCACCATCTCATCACGTTCGGCGGGGCTGAAGCTACGGAACTGGGCCATCAGGTGGCCGCTCTCCATTCCCTTTACCGCCGCGGCGCCCGCGACGAATTCGGCTCTGTAGCCGTCGAGATAAGGCTTCTGCGGGAGAAAATACCTATCCCAGCGCTTGCCGATCCAGTGGTCCCCCTTCACGTGCTCGACGAAGACAAACGGCCCGCTGCCAAGGACATGCGTCTTCGGGAACAATGCATCCTCTTTTAGCCTCGCGGCGCTGTAGATGCAGTTCCAAGGCGAAGCGAAATTCGCGAGCATCGCCGCATCAGGCCATTGGAGGTGAAAGACCACAGTTTCCGAATCTGGAGTTTCAATGGCGGTGACCGCAGCGTAGTCGGCCTGACGCACCGAAAGGACGCCTTCCGGCGGATGGATGATGCGCTCGTAACTGGCTTTCACGTCGGCAGAAGTAAGCGGCGACCCATCGTGAAACAGGACATTCCGGCGCAGCTTGAAGGTGTAGGTGCGATTGTCGGCCGAGATGTTCCAAGACTCGGCGAGATCGCCAACAACCTGGGGGTAGTTGGCGGTGTCGAATTTGAGCAGCGTCGAATAGTGCGGGATCACAGGATGGATGAAGACAAACGAGAAGTTGGCATGACAGTCGTAGTTGGGCGGCTCGGCATCGACTGCGAACACCAGGGTGCCGCCTCGTGTCGGCGACGGTTCGGCAATGGCTGCGCCGGGGAGAGTAAGCACCGCGGCAAGGGCAAGAAAAACTGAACGCCGATGCATCGTGCGGGCGCCGGCTGGCCGGCCGGATGGCGCGGCAACGTGCTGATCCGTCATCGAAAAATCCGTCGGAAGATGGGGAGGCGGGTTACCGGGTCTGACCGCTTTGCCAACGCTGATACTGCTCGAAGATGTCGTTCTTCTCTCGCTGCGTCATCGGCTGGCCGCCGGTCAGCTGCCGGCGCTCATCAACAAAGCGCGCGAACAACTCCTCGAGGTCTTGGGGATTCGGCGTTTTGGCCACCTGCAGATTGTGCTGCAGCCACTGCTCGGCGACGGGATAACGCCGCCAGCCAGGAAGCTCGGCCGCCAGATTGACCTCTTGCCACTTCGCATGATGGCCCGGTTCGAGCAGCGCCTGGAAACCGGTAAAGAACGCCTCAACGAAATTGGCGACGTTGCGGTCGCGCTCGGTAGCTTGCTGGAGATTGGCCACCACCAAGACCGCACCGACCGCCACGGTCTCGACCGAGGCACCCTGCGGCACGAGACCGGGATAATCCGCCGAAGTGAGCCGGGTCGGCAGATAAGCAGGGGCGAGCGCCGCGTCGAATGGCAATGGCAATAGGTGGAGCCCATCTTCCGCCCTTAGGTCATGGAAAAGTGGAACTGGTTTACCGGATACGAAGGCGAGCGCCGCGATCTCGCCGTTTCGCAGTTTCGCGAGCGCCGCCTCCGAGCTGTCGTTGGTTAGTACGACCGGGAGCTTGAAGCGGTCGAACAGCCGACCTGCCATAATTGCCGTGACACTGTCGCGCAAATCGACGTTGACCTTCCTGTTGACGAGATCCGTGACGCTCTTGATCTCCGAGCGCGCCAGCAGATGAAATTCCTCGTTGTACAGCTTGGTCACATAAGTGACGGCCGCCTCGATCCCCGGCAGGCGTTTTTGCTCCCGCGCGTAATCAAGGATATCTGTCGGAAGGATGGCCATGTCGATGCCGCGCAACAGCTTGAGATCCATCAGATTCCCGAGCGATCCGGTGCCGATGACGGGCACCAACCGGCGTGTCGCTCCGTCATTGACAATGCTTGCGAGGTCCTCTGCGATCCGCACCGAGATACTAGTGGCGCTTGCCGTCTCGAGCTCGACGACACCGCGATTGAAGACGACGGCCTCTGACGGTGATGCGGCGGGCCGCGCGGCGACGCCGGCCGGTGTGACGAGGCCCGCCACCACGAGCGGAAGTGCGATAATTGCGATTACGACAGTAGCGCGATTCACGGCAGTCACCACTCCTATTTCGCTTCCAGCCCCTGTAGCAGAACCCCGGCTTCGGCGGCGCCAAGATCGCGGGCACGGCGATACCAGGCTAGGGCCTTGGCCATGTCGCCCCGCGCACCGCGCAGTTGGGCATGGTCGAGGAATACTGGGTCAAAAGTTTCACCCAGCCGGATAGCTGCCTGCCCGTCTCCGGCATCGGCGGCACGTTCGTAAAAGAGCCGTGCAGCAGCGAGATCGCCCTTGCGGAGAAGTAGATCGCCGTGGGCCAGAAGGGCTGAGCTCTCCGGCTCGGATAGCACCCGTCCCGCCGGCGGCGAAGCCGGAACAGGCGTAGCGACGGTGAGCGGCACCTGCGGCATCTGCTCGGCTGGCGCGGCCGCGGTGGACGGTGCAGCCTCGGCCGCTGACGCTGCCGGGCCCGCCTCCCGTGTCGGCGCGTCAGGTGGCGGTCCGTCGTCCGGCGCGGGGCTAGCGGGTGATCCAGCCGAAG
>JAFAHQ010000249.1 GCA_019237135.1 Alphaproteobacteria bacterium | reverse complement strand
TCGATTGGCTCCCCTATGTCGCAGCGGCGAGGCTGGCGGAAGACGTCCCCGACGACTTCGATCGCTTACGAGAACTCGCGCACTCGTGACAGACCGTGTCAGCCTTGCCGGCTCGCCTCGCGCCAGCGGTCAAGAATATGGGCATGGTCTTCCGGTCGCATCCACGGCAACCGGTTGCGGGCATAAGTTTCGAAGAAGGCTGACGCCACGGAGATGGCCTGTCCGAGGGCCTCTTCCCCTTCGCCCCGGTCATCCCTCCCATCCGGCCTTGCGCAGGCCCTCGAGCATGTGGGCGTAGTCTTCGACCCGCATCCAAGGCACCCGTCCGCGCACAAACATGTCGAACGCAGCCGGCGCGATCGCGATGGCTTTCTCCAAGGCTTCCCTCGCCTCGTCAATCCGACCGAGCTGGCCGAGCGCCGCGGCGAGCCAACGGTAAGGGTGCGCAAAATCAGGATATGACCGGATCGCCTGTTTGGCGGCGTCGATGGCTGCCGGGTAGTCCCGGCAGAAATAAAGTGCCAGCGTCATCTCGTTTAAACGATATTCCGATCGCGGCTCGCGCGGGTCGAGCCTGATGGCTCTTTCGAGAGCCGCGATGCCTTCCTTCGGACGCCCTGAGAAGATCAACGTTGCGGCGAGCATGTGGTGCGCGGCGGCCAAATTTGGCGTCGTTGCCAGTGCGCGCTCGGCCTCGGCTCGCGCGCCCTCATAGTCGCCGCGTCTCCAAAGTGCAGCAGAGAGGAGCGAACGGGCCTCGGCGTCGCCGCCACCGAGCGCGACCGCCCGGCGGGCCAGGGCCTCGCTCGAGCTCAAGGTGTCGAGCAGACCACGCTGGCGAAATTCGAGGGCCTGGTCCTCAACGATCGCGAGCCCCCCGTACCCTCCGGCAAAGTTCGGGTCGAGATCGACGGCCTGCTGAAAGAATTTCTCCGCGAGCGCGTTGTCTTCGGCAGTCCGTTTGCTGACATGCCACAGACCGCGCTGACAGGCGGTCCAAGCATCGAGACTCCCGGGCGGCCTGCGCAGGGCGCGGTGTTGCTCGGCGTCGGCGATAGCCGGAGCAATCGCGATCGTCACCGCTTCGGTGATCTCGTCCTGCAATGCGAAGATGTCGGCGAGCTCGCGGTCGTAGTGCTCGCCCCAGACATGCTTGCCGGTCTCGGCCTCGACCAGCTGCGCAGTGACGCGGATGCGGTTGCCGGATTTGCGCAGGCTGCCTTCGAGCACATACCGCACGCCCAACTCGCGCCCGACCTGCTTTACATCGACCGCGCGGCCTTTGTAGGTAAAGCAGGAGTTGCGGGCAATCACGAACAAGGAGGGATAGGGCGACAGCGCGTTAATGATGTCTTCGGCAATCCCGTCGGCAAACAACTCCTGCTCGGGATCGCCGCTCATATTGGTAAAGGGCAATACCGCAACCGAGGGCTTGTCGGGCAGCTTGCGGGAAGGCTGGGCGGTATATTTCGCATCCTGTGCAGGCGGACCCGGACGGACGCGGAAGACGCGCACGGGACGAGCGATGTTCTTGAGTTCCTGCTCGCCCATGTCCTCGAAGGCGAGGTCGAGTTTGCCTGCAGCATCCTCTTGCACGCGCTCCGACACGCAGATGCCCCCCGGCTCTGCCAAGCCTTCAAGCCGAGCGACGATATTCACGCTGTCGCCAAAGATGTCGCTGTCCTCGACGACAATGTCGCCCGCATTGATCCCGATCCGGAACTCAATGCGCGCCTCCGTTGGCACATTAGCATTCCGGTCGGTCATGCGTGCCTGTACTTCAGTCGCACAATGCAGCGCGTCGACCACGCTACTGAACTCGACGAGGAAGCCGTCACCCGTCGTCTTGACCAGCCGGCCGTTATGTGCGGCGATCGCTGGATCGACCAGTTCGGCCAGGATCGCCTTGAAAGCTTGGAGGGTACCGTGCTCGTCCGCGCCAATCAGGCGGGAGTACCCCGCCACATCGGCGGCGAGGACTGCAGCCAGACGGCGGGTGGCGGTCATTTCGCCGGGGAATCCCGCCCGCCGGAGGCCGACATTCACGGTGTTCTCGTAAAGCGCCCAGTACTGGGGAGTGCCCCACGGCTGGGCTATCCGCTGTCGTGAAAGCGAGTTGACTTCGGGGTTGAGCCTGATCGACTCGGCCAAAGCGGCTCTGGCCTCGTCGAGTTCGCCCCTGAGGCCGAGCGCTGCGGCCAGCCAATAATGGATATACCAGAACCGAGGATTTTCCGCGCGCGCCCGGCTGAGAAGCTCCACTGCCTGATCTACATGGCCCAAAAGGAGATGGCACACGCCCAACGCCCGATAGACGCTGGCGAGGTCACTGTCGCGAGGACTGAGCAGCAGTGCCTTTTCTATGTATGGGATCCCCGCCTCGGGTTGGCCGAGGTACATCATGGTTTGACCGAGCTGGCGCAACGCTCCGACGAGATTTCGATCAAGCGCAACGGCCGTCTCCAGCTCGATCTTTGCCTCGGCCAAGCGGTTCTGCAGTCGGCGGACACGCCCCATCTCTGCGTGGGCCGATGCGCTGCTCGCATCGGCAAGGGCTTCGAGCAGCAGCTGGTCGGCGCGCGCCAAATCCTGCTGAGCGGAGCTGCTCCAACCATCAGCCACACTGCGACCCAAGGCAGTTGCGAGGCCGATCCGCGCGTCGACCGAACGCGGATCGATCTCAAGTGCGCGTTCGAACGCGGCCAGAGCCTCCTGCCAGGCGGCAACGGAGCCAGCCTTTAAGAGCAGAGCCCGCCCGCGCATGACGAGATCCCGGGCATCGGGATCGACCGCGCGCTCCCGATCGATCCGCCGACCGACATCGGCTACGAGCTCGACCTTGAGAGCCCGGGCGAGGCGACCGGTAATCTCGTCTTGCGCCGCCGCCAGGTTCGCCAGATCGGTATCGAACCGGTCCGCCCATAGATGCGCGCCGTTTTCCCCATCGATCAGCTGGACGTTCACCCGAACCTCGTCACCGAGCCGCCGCACGCTGCCTTCGAGGATGTAGTGCACCCCAAGCTCGCGGCCGATCTGTTTTGCGTCTACCGATTTGCCCTTGTAGGTGAACGCGGTATTTCGGGCGATCACGAAACTGCCGGAAAGACGCGAGAGATCAGTCGTCAAATCGTCGGTGATGCCATCGACGAAATATTCCTGCTCGGGATCGTTCGACAAGTTCGCAAAAGGGAGGACGACGATTGACAGCCGCTGTCGAGCTGACCGGACGCCCGGCTTCCCGGCCTCTCCGACACTCGTGCCGAGAGCCGAGCTCGGTGTTGCCCTGGTCGATGCAGCCCGCCAGATCGGTACGCCAACCCGGACCAGTCCGGCGATTCGCGCGGCCAAGCCACGGGGGGTTGACGCCGTGTGCACCATGGCCGGAACCGGAGGCAGCGACGTGATCGCGGTAGGATCCATTACGTAGGCGCGTACCGGTCGCGCGATGTTCTTGACGCTCAGCTCGCCCCTATCCTCCAAGGGGTAGGGCAGCTCGTCGCGGGTCTGATCGAGCACCGGCCCCGAGATGCAGATGCCGCCCGGCTCCGCCAAGGTCTCCAGGTGTGTGGCGATGTCGACGCCGTCGCCATAAATGTCGCCGCCATCAGTGACGATTTCGCCGAGATTGACCCCGATGCGGACGGAGATTCGCTGGTCGTCGGGCAATTCCGCATTGCGGTCGGCCATTGCCCGCTGTGCCTCGACGGCGCAACGGACTGCGTCGACGACGCTCGGGAACTCTACCAGCATGCTGGTGCCGGAGGTCTTGGTCCTTGGGTGTGGCCCGAGGATGCGGCCCCGGTGCTCGGCGATCTTGGGATCGATCAGCTCGCGACGATGCGTCTTCAGCCGCGCAAGCGTGCCTTCCTCGTCGGCGCCCATGAGTCGGCTATAGCCGGCGATGTCCGCGGCGAGAATGGTGGCCCGCCTACGATCGACGCGTTGTGCGGCCAAAGCGGTGCTCCCCAACCGCACGGGCCGAATGGATTATCGGCGCTGGAGGCCATTCTAACGGTAAACGCGAAGCGCGGAACTCCCTTTCGATCCGGCAAGATCTCTCGCCACCTGTTGATCGGCTAGTTTTGTCAAATCTGGAAAATACGATTTCGACAACCATATGAGGCGTAACGCGGCAATCGCCGGCGCGAAATGCCCTCACCACGTCTCCCTGCAAGCCCCCCTGCTGGCTCCCTCAGACCCGACATTCGCCTCCCTGCTCTCAGGGAAGCCGACCTTCCCGGTGCGGTTAGATGCGTCAGCACAAGGTGGGGATCACTTGATCAAACTTGCGGCAGACCGGAGCCAAAATCGGCGGCCGATCAATACTTTGGCGATATGCGAGCGGGATTGCCCGAAACCAGCACTTGTGCCGGATCCACGATAGGGAGCGCCGAAGAAACAACCGCGATGTCAACTGTGTGTTGGACTTGCCCGGCTGTATCCG
>JAFAHQ010000200.1 GCA_019237135.1 Alphaproteobacteria bacterium | reverse complement strand
TCGATTGGGGATGATGGCGACATACATGCGCCGATAAAACCATAAATAGCTGTCTGGTTCAATTTGATTCAATCCATTACATGACTGAATCACAGGCCAATATCAGATTATTTCAATCGCTTGAGCCAAAAGGTGGGCAAAGTTCGGTCTAGCGGCGCGGTTCGCCCGCGCCGCCGTCGATCAGGCTGGTGTCTCGCCCTTCAGCATGAGGCGGTAGAGGTACCGCCGCTCGTTCATGTCGTAATCTGGATTGGCCTTGTGGATGACGCTGCGGTTGTCCCAGATCACGAAGTCACCATAGCGCCATTGGTGGCGGTATTCGTACTTTTCCTGGGTCGCATACTCCATCAGCTCGGCGACGAGCCCGAGCGCTGCCTCATCTTCCATGCCGATGATCGACTCGATCCGCACCGGGTTGAGATAAAGCGCCTTGCGGCCGTTTTCGGGATGGGTGCGAACCAGCGGATGCACCCCCGGCGGCGGCACCTGGCGCGCGCTGTCCTCGCTCAACGGCCGCAATTCGCGCGGGCTGTATTTGCTCAGATAAACATGCACTGCCCTGAGCCCGTTGATCCGCTCCTTGGTCGCCGCCGGCAGATCGTCATAGGCCTCGTGCATATTCACGTATTGGGTGTCGCCGCCATAGCTCGGCAACGAGACCGGGAACAGCATCGTCGCCTTGGGCGGTGCCGGGTGGTTGGAATGGTCGGTATGAAAGGTCTCGCCCGAGATATAGCGTTTGCCCGGCACGGTCTGCTCGTTCGAGACATAGTAAACCTGCGGATATCCCGGCACGTGCATCTCGCGCTTGTCGTGCTGGAAGAGCTCGCCGAAGACCTGCGCGGCGGCGATGAATTGCGGCGGAGTGAAGTGCTGGCCGCGAATCACCAGCACGTGATGCTCGGCAAAGGCGCGGTTCAGCGCGGCGCGGGTTTCTGTGTCGACCCCCTCGTTCAGGTCGAGGCCACGCACTTCGGCGCCGGTATGCGGGGTCAGCGGGGCGATCATGTATTCCATCAGTCTGTTTCCTCGATCTTCAATGGAAGGTGCGTCCGCCATCGACCGCCAGTGCCGCTCCGGTGATAAAGGACGACTCCGTACCGGTGAGAAACAGGATGGCCTGCGCGATCTCCAGCGGGTCCGCCACGCGCTTCATCGCATACCGATTTACATCACGCTCGAAGCCTGCAGTCATCGGGGTGTCCACCATTCCGGGGCATACGCTGTTAACGCGAATGGACGGAGCCAATTCGGCGGCGAGAGCCCGCGTCAGGTTCACGACACCCCCTTTCGAGGCGGCGTAGGCGGTCATATTCGGGGCATTGGGCACGAGGCCTTGACCCGATGCAATGTTCACAATAGTCGCGAAGGGCGCCTTGGCGAGCCACGGCAAGCAGCAGCGCACGACGATGTATGTGCCGGTCAGATTGACGTCGAGCACGAGTTTCCAGTCTGCAACCCCCACATCCAGCACTGACCCGTGAATCACAATACCGGCGGCATTCACGACGCCGTCAATACCGTCCATTGCAATTGCGCCTCGCTCGACTGCACGCGCGACTGATGCCTCTTGCGTGACATCGGCTTCGGCGGCTACGCCGCCAGTCTCTCGAGCGACTTCGGCCAGTCTTTTGCGGTCGCAGTCGAGCAAAGTCAGCGCGGCACCTTCCGCCGCGAACAGCTCTGCGGTTCGCCGCCCGATGCCGGAGGCAGCGCCGGTGATCAGAATCCGCCGGCCGCGGAGACGGTCAGAAGGCGCGGGTGACATCTATTCCGCCGCTGCCCGCTCGACCACCGCCGGAGCGTGCGGCGTTTGCCAGGACTGCAATACCGGCAATACCTCCTTTGCGAACAGCCGCATCGACTTCTCCGCAATGGAAAACGGAATACCGCCGAAGCGGAACGAAGTGGCGAGCTCGAAATCGCCGACTACGCCGCGTCGCTCCTCGAGCATGCGCAGGATGCGGTCGGGTGGACCCCACACCGCGGCCTTCATGAAGCCCTCGGTCATCCCCTCGAGCCCGGTCTTGCGGACGATCTCGGATTTCTGCGCGTAGGCGTCGTAGCCCTTGACCTTCGAAAAGTGGTCGCTCATCAGCTCATAGTGCTCGACATTGCTCTGCACAAACGAGCCCATATGCCGGCGCGAGAGGTCCTCGACCTCGGCGAGATCGGGCCAGCATACACAGAAGTCCGCAATCAGCATCGGCAATGCCTCACGGCCGTGATACTGGCGAGTAAGCTCGCGGTGGCGGTTGATCGCCGGCATGCGCAATGGCCAAGGACGGTCGGCGAACATTACCATCCGCGCGCCGAGCCGGGCGCAAGCCTCGACCGAGTCGTCACTCGCGGCGACCGCATAGATGCGGCCGTCGAAGCTGTATTTCGGTCGCGGACGAAGCTCGATACGCGGCTGCTTGTAGTATTTGCCGTCGCCCTCCATCCAGCCGGTACGCAATGCCCCGAGGATCATCGCCGCACTTTCGTCGAAGCGCTCGCGGCTCTCTTCCATCGTCTGGCGGAAGGCGGCGAATTCGCGGCGCGCCAAGCCACGGCCGATGCCAAGGCGCAGTCGTCCCTTGCTCAGCATGTCGAGCACGATCGCCTTCTCGGCGACCCGCAGCGGGTCGTTCCAGGGCAGGATCACCGCTGCGGTGCCGAGGTCGATGTTCGGGCAGACTGCGGCCAGATAGGCCATCAGCTGCAGATTGTCAGGGCAAAACGAGTAGTCGTTGAAGTGATGCTCGACCGCCCAAAGCACATCGAAGCCGAGTTCATCGGCCAGGCACGCCAAGCGGATTTCCTCGTCCCACGCCTGATCGTCGCTCATTCCCCGCCAGCCATAAGTGGCGAGCACCATTTGGATGCCAACGTCCATGACTCCCTCCCGCTGGCAGCGCCCTTGCTTGTTAGTGAAGCCCGTAGAAGCCCATTGCCCCGCCGGCCATGACCGCGCGCTTGGTCTGCGGCGACAGTCCCTCCATGCGGTCCAGCATCATTTTCGGCGCGCCCGGGAAGAAGCCGTCCGGGTGTGGATAGTCGGTCGCCCACAGGATCTTGTGCGGGCCGATGTAGTCAGCCAGCACCTTGATGCTGCCTTCGACCGGCTCGAACGAGATCCAACAATTGCGGTGAAAGAGTTCGCTCGGCCGGGTCTTCAGCCCGGAATCATTGAAGCCCTGATCATCGAAATGCCGGTCCATGCGGTCGAGCCAGGGAGCTACCCAGCCGCCGCCCGATTCGAGAAAGCCGATCCGCAGCTTCGGATGGCGTTCTACGACGCCACCCCAGATCACACTCATGCAGGCGAGCATCATCTCCATCGTGTGGGAAATGATGTGCTGAGCGCCGCGTCCCTCGAAGCGGTCGACGCCGACGGTCGGCATATTGAGGCTCGAGCCTTCGTGAATACCGATCGCCATGTCGAGCTCTTCCGCGGCATTCCAGAACGGCTCGTAATCCGGGTGGTGGAGCATCTTATTGTTGTACGGATTTGGCCGGATGAAGCCGGCGCGGAAACCCAGCTCCTTGCGGACAAAATGCATCTCCCGGATGGTCAGCTCGACCGAATGCAAGGGCAGCATGGCAACGCCGAACAGGCGATCGGGGTAGGGCTTGCAGTAATCTGCCAGCCAGCGGTTGTATGCATGGTAGAGCGCATGCACGAGCTCGGGATC
>JAFAHQ010000191.1 GCA_019237135.1 Alphaproteobacteria bacterium | reverse complement strand
ACCGTGCGGATCGAGTTCTGATATTTGCTGAGCCCCGAAACGATGCGGCCGGTATGGCCCCCGGAAATGCCGAAGACCATCTCGATCCCGGCCTCTTCGAGAACCCGCGCGACGAGCGCACTCGCCGGCATTTCTTCAGTCAGCATCTGTTTGATGGCCATCCTCTGATCCTCCCTAGACGCATGATGGTGGAGCTTGCCTGGTTGGGGGTCGCAAGACAACGTCTCGCGGCTTGTGCGAGAGGTCCCCTGCCGCTTATCACCTTATGGGACCGAAGCGAGGAGGGGACGCATGCCGACATTCAACATCCCGGACGGCGAGATCTATTACGAGGTGCACGGCAGCGGCTTTCCGTTGATGATCTTCGCGCCGGGCGGGCTGCGCTCGGAGCTCGATTTCTGGCGGCGCAGCCCGGCCAACCCCTTGGCTTCTGCCGTGTGGATGGATCCGATGGCCGTGCTCGGAACTAAATACCAGGTCGTCGCGATGGACCAGCGCAATGCGGGCCGTTCGCGCACCCGTATCTTCGCCAGCGACGACTGGCATATTTACGCGGCCGATCACTTGGCCCTCGCCAATCATCTCGCGCTCGACAGGTTCCACGTCATGGGCGGCTGCATCGGCGCCTCGTTCTGCCTGACCTTGTGCGAGCTCGCCCCGAGCCGGATTACCTCAGCCGTGTTGCAGAACCCGATCGGCCACGCCGGCAATCGTGAGGTCTTCGCCGGCCTGGTCCGGACCTGGGCGAAGGACATCCGCGAGCAGCGCCCGGAGGTCGGGGAGCACGTCCTGAAAAACTTTGGCGACAACATGTTCGGCGGTGACTTCGTGTTCAGCGTCAGCCGCGAATTCGTTCGCCAGTGCAAGACGCCGCTGCTGGTCTTGCCGGGTGACGACCCGCCGCACCCGCAGGTCATTGGCGAGGAAATCATCGAGCTGGCGCCCAATGTCGAGGCATTGCGCCAATGGAAGGGCCCGGAGCATCTGCAAACCGCGATCGAGCGCGTCTCGGCCTTTCTCGACCGCCACACGCCGCGGTAGGAGGGGCCAATGGCGGACCTTCGCGCGGATTATGCGATCGTCGGCGCTGGATCGGCGGGTTGCGTCGTTGCCGATCGTCTGAGCGAGGACGGGGCGCAAGTCGTCTTGCTCGAGGCCGGGCCGACCGACTGGCACCCGATGATCCATGTCCCGGCCGGCGCGCTGCATCTGAGGGCCAATCCGCTCGTCAACTGGAATTATTACGCCGAGCCCGAAGAGAGCATCGCCAACCGGTCGTTACACTGGCCGCGCGGCTGGGTATTGGGTGGCACCAGCTCGATCAACGGCATGCTCTATGTCCGCGGCAACCCGGCCGATTATGACGGATGGGCGCAAATGGGCTGCCGCGGCTGGACCTATGCCGACGTCCTGCCTTTTTTCAAGAAATCCGAACGCTACGAGCCGGGCGATACACAATACCGCGGCAAGAGCGGTCCGCTCCTCGTCGAGGATTTCAGGACCATCCTGCCATTAACCCATTGCTTTGTCGAAGCGGCGCAGCAGGCGGGCTTCCCGCTGACCCGCGACTACAACGGCGCAGTACAGGAAGGGGTCGGCTATTCGCAGATGACGCGTAACGGCCGGTTTCGCGGCTCGACCGCGCGCACCTTTCTCGCCGAGGCGCGGCGCCGCCCGAATTTGCGCGTCGTGACCAAAGCAGTAGCGACGCGGCTCGTGTTGGACGGCAGCCGGTGCATCGGGGTCTCTTTCTGGCAAAACGGACAAGACAACCGGGTGCTGACGGCGCGCGAGGTCGTCGTCTCGGGCGGCACCGTCAACTCGCCGCACCTGCTTCAGGTCTCGGGCATCGGACCTGCCGCTCATCTGCAGTCGATCGGTGTTGCGGTGAGGCACGACCTGCCGGGGGTCGGTGCCAATTTATCCGACCACTTTGCCGTCCGCATCACGCACCGGGTCAGGGACGAAGTCTCGGTCAACCAGTTGGCGCGCGGCCTCAGGCTGGTCGGCGAGATCGGGCGGTATGCCGCGACCGGGCGCGGCGCGCTGACTTTCGGCGTCACCACCGCAATGGTGTTCTGCCGCAGCCGCGAGGGGCTGGAGAGCCCGGACCTGCAATTGCTGTTCACGCCCGGGAGCTATGCTCCAAACGGCATCGGCCGCCTCGAGCGCGAGCCAGGCATGACGCTCGTGGTGTGCATCGCGCGGCCGGACAGCCGGGGGACGATCATGGCGCGCTCGGCCGACTCGCTCGACCGCCCGGCGATCCGCCCGAACTATCTGTCGGCGGCGAGCGACGTACGGGCTCTGCTCGCTGGCACCGGCTTTGCCCGGCGGATCTTCGCCGCCCCGCCGCTGGCGCTCCACAGCGCGGCGGAGACGATGCCGGGCGCCGACGTTCAGTCTGACGAGGCATTGACCGCTTTCCTGCGCGAAGCCGGCACAAACCTCCATCATCCGGTCGGCACCTGTCGGATGGGCGATGACCCGATGGCCGTCGTCGACTCACGGCTGCGCGTGCGCGGGCTGGAGGGCTTAAGGGTCGTCGACGCCTCGGTGATGCCAACCGTCACCACCGGCAACACCAACGCGCCGTCGATCATGATCGGTGAGAAGGGTGCCGCGATGATCCGCGAGGACACCTCGGCGTTCACATCAGCCGGGGCAGCACCTTCTCGGTCAGCAGTATGAAGGATTGGTGGCTGAGCGGCGCGCAAAGGAGATAGTCGAGGCCGATCTCCTCGCGCAGCCGCAGGATCTCGTCCCCGACCTTGTCGGCCGTACCATGCAGAATCACCTCATCGAGATAGCGCTCGACCGGGTTAACGCCGGCAGGCGTGAAGCTTCCCTGAATGACCGGTTGGTGCTGGGCGCCGAGATAGGAATTGAGGATCCATTCGGCGCCATTGCGAGCGACATCCATAGCCTTGCGGGCATTATCGGCGATCGCCACCAGACGGGCGATCGGGATGTCGCGGCCGGCTTCGGAAAACCCGGCCGCCTTTAATTTCTCGGCGTAGTAACACCGTTTGGCGCCGATCTCCGGGCCCGACGAGTGCGGGTCCATCAGGATCGAGAAACCTCGGCCCGCAGCCCAATCGATCGCCCCCTCCGAGCTCGCTGCCATCCACACTGGCGGATGCGGCAGCTGCGCCGGCTTTGGCAATACCTCGACATCCTCGAAACGGAAATGCCGGCCTGTGAAATTGAGCCTCTCGTCGGTCCAGGCTCGCAATACAATTTCGACAGTTTCGTGAAAGCGCGACGCGCTCTCTTCCGGCGGCACGCCAAAAGCGGTGAACTCGACGCGCGCAAAACCGCGCCCGGCGCCCCAATTGACCCGCCCGCCGGAGAGCACGTCAAGCAGCGCCACCTCTTCGGCGAGTCGTAGCGGATGGTAGAACGGGGCGAGCGATACCGCCGTCCCGATGCGCAACCGCTTGGTGCGCGCTGCGGCCAATGTCCCGACCATGTGCACCGAGGGACATACGCTGAAGCTGCTGAAGTGATGCTCGGCGAGCCAGACCGCGTCATAGCCGGTCCGGTCCATGATCCCGATCCGCTCCAATGCACGGGCGTAGACCGTCGCCAGATCGACTCGCCGTTCCGGCCAGCTGAAGAATTGCAGAACACCCAGTTTCATTTCTCCTCCGCTTCGACCCCGTGCCAGAAATCCAGGGCCGCTCGGGCGCAGCGCTCGGGCTGCAGCAGGTTGACCCCATGGCCGTAGCCGGCGAACAGTTCGAGCCGGCCATGCGGCAATGTCGCGGCGAGAATTTTCTGCTGCTCGGAGGCAATCCGGCTCTTGTCGCCGCTGAGCAGCAATACTGGAGCCTCGATCTTCGGGAGCAACGGCTGCACATCGATCGCTTCGAAGCACTGGTGCAGCGAGGCGGCGATGTCTGGACGCGTTTTGTCCATCTCGTTAATGCACCATTCGCGCAATGGTGCGGGGGCATGTTCGATGTCGAGCCGGTAGCCGAGCGTTCGGCGGCACCATTCGCCCGTCCCATAGCTCCGGATCGCTGCCGCCGTGCTCTCTCGGTCGAGCGCGTAAATGCCCTTGATCTCCTCCGAAATCCGAGTCGGCGTATTGCATAGAACAAGGCTCGCGATGCGCTCGGGGTGTGCGGCGGCGAGCTGCAGCCCGATGATCCCGCCCGAAGATTCGCCGACCCAATGCACCCGTTTGAGCGACATGGCTTCGAACACCGCTAGGATCTCGGCTTCGATCTTCTCGGGTGTGTAGCGATAGCCCGGCGCGGGAACATTGGAGGCGCCGCAGCCGAGAAGATCGGGGCGATAGATGCGACGGGTCTCGGCGATCGCGGGAACCCAGCGTTTCCAGAACGTCGCGTTGCGCGCAAAACCGTGCATCATCAGCACCGGCGTCGGCGTATCCCACGGCCACAGATAATCGTCGACGGCGCAGTGGAGGAAGAGATCCTCATCGAGGCGGACGGTCGGCATCAGAGCGCTCCATGGGCTGGCGCGGCGCAGGGGAATGTTCGCCGAAAACATAGCACGATGTCGGGCTCTACACGTCGGCCGGGTCGGTCCATCGGGAGCGAACTGACGCGATGTGCGGAAAGCCCCAGACCGCCCGCGGCGCAGGCCTATATGGCGATAGCTCCGCCGTCTACGTGGATTTCCGAACCTGTGATGTAGGACGACTCATCGGAAGCCAGGAACAGGATGGCGTACGCCACCTCGTCAACTTCTCCCGGCCGGCGCATCGGAATGACGCGCATGCGCTCGGTCCGCACGGCGGGATCGGCGGTGCGGCCGGATGTGCGCATCGGCGGCATGACGCCGGGATGAACCGAGTTGGCGCGGATCTTGTCCTTCGCGTGCTGCACCGCGACCGATTTGGTCATCAGCCGTACCGCCGCCTTCGAGGCGTTGTAGGCCATGTGGACGTGCTCGCTGCCGATGATGCCGGCGATCGACGACAGGTTGACGATCGAGCCGCCGCCATTGGCGATCATGGCCGGGATCGCGTGCTTGATGCCGAAGAACACGCCGGTCGCGTTGACCGCCATGATCCGGTGCCAGGCTTCGGTGCTGTAGAAATCCTGTTCGGCGCTGCCGGAGATGCCGGCATTGTTGACCAGCACGTCGAGCTTGCCGAAATGCCGGGTGGTGGCGGCCACGACAGCGGCCCAACTCTCCTCTTTGGTCACGTCAAGCGGCTCGAACCGCGCCGAGGCGCCGATGGCATCGCCGATCTGCCGGCCTTCGCGCTCCAGCACGTCGGCGATCACTACCTTGGCGCCTTCACGCGCGAACTTGCGCGCCGTCGCCGCCCCCATGCCGGATGCCGCGCCGGAGATGATGGCGACCTTGCCCGCGAGCCTCATTGCTATCCTCCCTTTTGCCTTGAATGGTGCTCAGCGGCCGATGAAGCTCGGCCGGCGCTTCTGGGCGAAGCCCATACCGCTTCCTGGTAGTCCTTGGAAAGACTGGACTGCGTCTCGAGACTGAGGCTCAGATCCATCATCGAATGGGCAAGCTGACCAGCGGGATCTGCTTGGTCCAGCGGACCTTGGGCGAAGTCGCGCTGCTCAGCGCTCACCAAGCGGGCTGTGACGTAACCCTGGTCGGGAGGCGGCGGACAATCGGAGCCGGAGACATCAGCCTACGGTGGGAAGCAGAAACGGCCCACTTTGCCTTGGCCTGCCGCTTGGGCCTCCGCCCCGCCGGCGCTATGCTTGCCTCATGTCCCGCCGGTCTCTCCTCCGATGTCAACGAGATCAAGCTCGCCTTCTCGATCCCGCCGGGTCGGCCCACCCTCGACTTGTTCGGGGAGGTGCAGAAAGCCGCCGGGCACCGCGATCCGAGCACAACCAAGCTCCACGATCGGGGGCTATAATCCGGAAAAGGCAGCGAGTCTTTTTGCGAGATATTAGATGGGGTCACGGGCCGGCAACCGACCGTGGTTGTGGCAGTGGCCGTCCCTCAGGATGATGGAGTTGGGAAACGGAGTCAGGCTGGGCCTGCTCCAAGCATCAATCGAGGGACGACCATGGAGTACTATGCCGGTATCGACGTGTCGTTGGAAAGCGCGAGCCTGTGCGTTGTCGACGCGACAGGGCAGATCGTGTGCGAGGCCAAGCTGGCTAGCGAGCCTGAGGTTCTGATCGGATGGTTCCGCGATCTCGGTCTTGCGGTGACCCGGATCGGCCTGGAGGCCGGACCGCTGTCGCAGTGGCTGTATGCGGGCATGCGGGATGCGGGATTGGCGGTCGAATTGCTCGAGACCCGGCACGTCCGCAATGCATTCAAGGCAATGCCGGTGAAGACCGATCGGAAGGACGCGCGTGGCATCGCGCAGCTGATGCGGCTCGGCTGGTTCCGTCCAGTGCATTGCAAGTCGTTGCCGGCGCAGGAAGTCCGAGCGCTACTGACCGCTCGCAAGCTGTTGCAGACGAAAAACCATGACGTCGAGATGAGCCTGCGCGGAGTGCTGCGCGGCTTCGGGCTGAAGGTCGGCCGGACGACACCGCGGACTTTTGCCGGCCGGATTCGCGAACTGGTCACCGGTCATGCCACGCTGTCAACGGTGGCCGAAGCACTACTCTCGGC
>JAFAHQ010000302.1 GCA_019237135.1 Alphaproteobacteria bacterium | reverse complement strand
TTCCCAGCTGGTCTCGACGGCCTGGGCGTCGGCGTCAACGTTCCGCGGCTCCGACAAGCGCGGTGGTGCCAACGGCGCACGGATTCGCCTGGCACCGCAAAAGGACTGGGACGTCAACCAGCCGGCTCAGCTGGCGGAAGTGCTGCCGACGCTCGAAGCGATCCAAAAGGAGTTCAACGCTTCGCAGTCCGGCGGGAAGAAGGTTTCGCTCGCCGACCTGATCGTACTCGGCGGCTGTGCGGCGATCGAGAAAGCCGCGAAGGACGCCGGGCACGACGTCAAGGTCCCGTTCACACCGGGACGCATGGACGCGTCGCAGGAGCAAACCGACGTGGACTCATTCGTGCCGCTCGAACCGACCGCTGACGGGTTCCGCAACTATCTGCGCGGCGAGCAACGCCTGTCGGCTGAGGAGCTGTTGGTGGATCGGGCACAATTGCTGACCCTGACGGCGCCCGAAATGACGGTGCTCGTCGGTGGCCTGCGCGTGCTCGGCTCAAATGCCGGGCGGTCCGCGCACGGCGTCTTCACCAAGCGTCCCGAGACATTGACGAACGACTTCTTTGTCAACCTACTCGACATGCGCACGCAATGGCAGCCCTCCACTGGCTCCGAAGGCGTCTACGAGGGGCGCGACCGGAAGACGAACGAGCTCAAATGGACCGGCACCCGTGCCGACCTGATCTTCGGTTCGCACTCGCAGCTGCGCGCTCTTGCGGAAGTCTATGCGTGCGCGGACGCGAAGGAGAAGTTCGTGAAAGACTTCGTGGCGACGTGGACCAAGGTGATGAACCTGGACCGCTTCGACCTCGCCTGATCTCTTATAAAAGGTTGTCGAGGGCTTCTTGGAGCGCAGCCGCGACTGAGCATCGCGCGACCAGGGCCAGATCGAGGCTGCGCAAATCCTGCGCAAGCCTGTTGGAAGCCATGGGACAAGAAATCAGGCCGGCGTTTCAAGCCGCCGCCGAGACCGCCGCACGCGCCGCCGAGGGGCGCAGCGTTTAGAACACCCTGAGGACAATCAGGGGGCATTCCATGAGCGCACCAACCACCTCTCACATGCACGTCCGCCGGCCGGCCTGGATCGACGAATTCCGCGCCTTCATCATGCGGGGTAATGTCGTCGACCTCGCCGTCGGCATCATTATCGGCGTTGCCTTCACCGCCGTGGTGAACAGCTTGGTGAAGGACATCTTCACCCCGATCATCGGTCTGCTTGTCGGCGGCATCGATTTCACCAACATCTTTGTGACCTTGAAGGGACCGTCGCAGGCGACGCTTGCCGATGCCCAGAAGGCTGGCGCCGTGACCCTGAATTTCGGCGTCTTCCTCAATGCCGTGATCCAATTCCTGATCGTCAGCTTCGCGGTCTTTTGGATGATCAAGGTGCTCACACGCCTGCACGTGCGCGAGGAAGCGGCGCCGGCAGCCCCACCTCCGCCGCCGCGGAGCGAGGTCTTGCTCGAGGAGATCCGCGACCTCCTTGCGGGCCGGCGCAATTAGCTTCTGCTTTTCTTGAACCCGGGGCCGAGCACCATCGCCGAGAAGAGCTCGAACAGCATCTGGGCGCCGACCATCGCGGTGTTGCTGGTCGGGTCATACTGCGGCGCGACCTCGACGACATCGCCGCCGACGATGTCGATGCCCGCGAGGCCGTGCAGGATCGCTTGCGCCTCGCGTGGGGTGAGTCCTCCCGCCTCCGGCGTGCCCGTGCCAGGGGCGAAAGTCGGGTCGAGCCCGTCGACATCGAACGAGATGTAGGTCGGTCCGTCGCCGACCACCGCACGCGCCTTCTCGACGACGGCAGCGATCCCGAGCCGGTCGACATCCTCGATGTGCAGCACGGTCATGCCCGATTCGTAGGAGAAGCTCCAGAACACCTCGGCCGGGCCACGGATGCCGATTTGGATTGTCCGCTCCGGGTCGAGCACACCGGCGAGCACGGCCTGGCGGAACGGCCCGCCATGGTGGAACTTGGACCCATCGATCTCGCCCATCGTGTCGCAATGGGCGTCGATGTGGACGAGGCCGACCGGGCGGTCGCGCCCCAACGCTTGAAGAATCGGGTAGGTGATCGAGTGATCGCCGCCGACCGAGATCGGCCTCACGCCGGCCTTGTGGATGCGCGCGTAGAACCCCGCGATGTCCTCGATCGAGCTGTCCAGGCTGAAGCGCGAGCGCATCGGCACATCGCCGATATCGGCCGCCTGGCATTCGCCGCGCGGCGAGACCTTCAGAGCGTGGTTATAGGGACCGATTCGCTCGATCTCGCGCACCGCCCGAGGCCCGAGGCGGGCCCCTGCCCTATTGGTGACGCCGAGATCCATCGGCACCCCAACGAGAGCCACCTCGAGCCCGCCGAAATCCGCCAGGTCGGGCGCCTCCGGCCGATAGGGCATGTCCAACAGGGTCGACAGGCCGGCGTAAGGCATCGAGCGCCGGTAGTTCTCGCCGAACACCAGTGACAGCGCCTTTCTGAACTCGGGCGGCGCGACCTCGGTTTCCTTCACGCCGGTAAATCTGGCGCGCAGCGCCTCGAGCTTTGCCCTGTCGAACATCGTGCGCGGGCTAACGCGCTCCGCGGACGCGCGGCGGCAGCATGACCTTCCAGGGATCGGGCATCTCGCCAACCGCGACCTCGATCAAGGTCGTCCCGCGCCGCTTCAACGCCGCGGAGAGTTCGCGGCCGAGGCCTTCGGGGGTCGTCGTACGCACCCCCGCAGCGCCAAAGCTCTCGGCCATTCTCGGAAATTGCGGGTTCAACAGATCGACCCCGATCAACCGGTTGCCATAATCCTCCTTTTGCATGCGTCGGACATTGCCGAAGGCGCCGTCGGCAAA
>JAFAHQ010000223.1 GCA_019237135.1 Alphaproteobacteria bacterium | reverse complement strand
AGGTGTGGTAATGCCTGCACAGGGTGATGCTGATATTGAATATTAGCTAACGTAAATCCGTTCCAGACGCTTTGAATCGTCTCTGTTAACTGTGGGTCGAATATCAATTCCACGGAGGTTGCAGTAAGTGGCATGGCAGCCCTCTAGTGTATTAAATCGCAATCCGCTCGACCTCATCGAGGCTCACCTCGTCGTGCCCGGCGATCGTAGAGCTGCGTCGTGCGGGTCGACACTCAGTCCGCGGTCCCGACCACAAGATGAACGCTAATGCCCCAGCGCTGGTGCCGCGCCGGCTGGTGGTCTGCGCATCAACAGCACTAGCGGGACCATTGCCGCCAGAATTATTGCCATCAGCCAGAAGCAGTCGTTGAACGACAGCAAAGCCGCTTGCTGCTGCACCATGGCATAGACCTGCGCTTGCGCCCGGTGCAGAGCATCGACGACGCTGCCGGAATAGGCGAGATAGGCCTGTTGGAGCCCATGAACAACCGTATTGTATTGGCTGCTGAGCGACGTGGCGTGCTCGACCAGTACGCTCTGGTGGTACTGCTCGCGACGGGCGATCAAGGTCGTTGCGAGGGAGATGCCGACGCTGCCGCCGATGTTGCGCACCATATTGATGATCGCCGAGGCGTTGTTGCTCTTGGCGGTCGGCATGGCCGCCAAGGCAGCCGTATTGATCGGAATGAACAGTAGAGCAAGCGGCAGCGACTGGTAGACCCGCGCCCAGGCGATCGTCACATAGTCGATCTCACCATCGAAGCGGGTCATCGAGTAGAGTGCCAGCGCGCACCCGACAAAGCCCGTCGCAATCAGCCAGCGCGCGTCGATCTTGGCGCTGAGTGCGCCGACCACCGGCATCATTAGCATCAGAGCGAACCCGCCGGGCGAGATCACCATCCCGGCATCGGTCGCGGTATAGCCCAGCAGGGCTTGCACAAACAGCGGCAGCAGCGCGGTACTGGCGAGCAGGACGAATCCCAGTACGAACATCAGCACATTGCCCACTGCGAAATTGCGGTCAGCGAGCAGCCGCAGATCGACGATCGGGTCGGCGCGACGCAGCTCCCAGACCAGGAAGCCGATAAGCGACACTGCCGACATGATGAACAAACGGGTGATAAAAGCGCTGGCGAACCAGTCGTCCTCTTGTCCCCTGTCGAGCACGATCTGCAAGGCGCCCATGCCGAGGACGAGCAGCGCGAAGCCGACATAGTCGAGGCTGAGCCCGGCGCCGAGGCGCGCCTTGCGCTGCGCCACCGGCTCGGGCGGATCGGTCAGCACACGCCCAGCCAGAAGCGAGAGCAGAATGCCGACCGGCACGTTGAGCAGAAAGACCCAGCGCCAAGTAAAATTGTCGGTGATCCAGCCACCGAGCGTCGGTCCGATCGCGGGCGCGAAGACGACCGCGATGCCGTACGCGGCGAAGGCCATGCCGCGTTTGGCCGGGGGGAAGGTGTCGGCAAGAATCGCCTGCGCATTCGGCTGCAGCCCGCCGCCGGTGATGCCTTGCAGACCGCGGGCAATGATCAGCACCGCAAGGCTCGGCGCGGTGCCACAAAGCAGTGAGGTGATGCTGAAGCCGATGATGCAGGCGATGAAGTAGCGCTTGCGACCGATCGTCGAGGCGAGCCAGCCGCTGATCGGCAGAACGATCGCATTGGTAACCAGATAGGAAGTCAGCACCCAGGTCGATTCATCCGCGCTGGCAGCGAGGCTGCCGGCGATGTGCTGCAGTGCGACATTGGCGATCGAAATGTCGAGCACTTCCATGAAGGCGGCGAACCCGACCGTCACCGCCACCAGCCACGGGCTCGAGCTGCCTGCGAGGTTGTGGGGCAATCCCTCGTCGCTCATCCGCTGGTCGCCCCGGCGCAGGCCGGGGCCCATCGGCCCGCGGCACCAGCGCTTCCAAAATTGCGGTAATGCATTGTCACCACTCGGAAACTCCGAAGTAGCTGAAGCCTGGGTCCCGGCCGTCGCCGGGACGGCAACAGAGCGGTTTGGGCCTCTTGGCGGCCGCATTCAGCTTTCCTCAGAGGCCCTGAGATGCCGGAGTGCGACGATCGCATAGCCGGGCTCCTATCGCACCTTCACGCTCGGCACGACCGACATCCCCGGGCCCAGCGGGAATTGCGGATCGGGCGGCGTGTCGAAAACGAGCTTGACCGGGACGCGTTGCACCACCTTGACGT
>JAFAHQ010000102.1 GCA_019237135.1 Alphaproteobacteria bacterium | reverse complement strand
AGGGGCGGTTGCCTTTGTGGCGCCATCCGCTACCACTCGCAGCCGACCCGGCCTTCGTGATCGTTTGCCATTGCCGCGTTTGCCGGCAGCGCGTTCGCTACGCTGGCTGCCGTGCCAAAAGCGACCTTGGTTTTTCAGGGCGAACTGAAGACGTTCACTGCCACCGCGGATAGCGGCCGACCTATCGATCGCCAGTTCTGCCCGGAATGGGGCCCGTCGATATGCGAACTGTCGGCGTCGCGGCCGCAACTATTGATCCTCAATGCGGGAACCTTGGACGACCCGGCCGCGGTAACGCCCATCAGAGAAATCTATTGCGATCGCGCACTGCCTTGGGTGCAGCTAGGCGGCGATATGCAGCGCTTCCCTCAGATGCCGACGTAACTACCTTCGAGGAAATCCGCGCTCCTGCGGCTAGGTAGGGTGGCCCTCTTGCGCTCGCGCGCGATCTTTCTAAGCCGTTGAAATAGAATGGTTCAGGTCTCGATGATTGCGCCCCGGCCGTGCCGTTAGCCACGATCGGCCCTGACTTTTCCGATGATCTTGAGCCGGAAAATGGCGCTGGACCTCGCGATGCAGCGGGTTGGGTCGTCGGAGGGCGATCGGGTCGGCCGAAGTTCGAGGGGCTAGCCTCGCGCGCGTGAGGCGATATGTGCGGGTGGAGAGGGGGAGGGGAGGGACCGACCGCGTCTACGCGGCGGCAAACCACGGCAATAAGGCCGCCTGATGTACGCAAACGGCAGAAAGCGCACCACTAGTCTAAGTTATTGAATTAAATGGTGGGCGCGACTGGGATTGAACCAGTGACCCCTACGATGTCAACGTAGTGCTCTCCCGCTGAGCTACGCGCCCTTTGTCAACGGCCGGGGGGAAGCGCAGGATGTAGCGAAATTACGCGCGACAGGCAAGTGCTGGCCCTTCTTGGCAATCAGTCAGTCTCAGACTGCCGCGCCTTTGCTGTCGCAAGCGGAGAAGCTCGGCTCTCGGCGCTAATATCGGCCGGCCCCGATCAAAAGCGTTCGTTATTGCGGTGGTGACGATCCTAAAATTACCCAATTCACATCTTATGATCTCGACCGATCGCGATGAAGGAGCTGAGACGGCTACCGGACCCTTGGCTCGGCGACGAGACCAGCTGTCCGGAACGGGTTCGCTCGGGTGATCCCGCCGGCCGGCGGACCGAAGCCGGATTGCAACTTGAAGGCGAGATCTTGCTGTAAATTTGCTGCAAATGCAACGGCTGTCGATAAACAATGCAACCATTTCTTGCAGCTGAGGCGGGTCAGGATGAGGGTATCGAATGGATAGGCCCGCTCCCCAAGAGCTCATCATCGAGCGCGACCTCTGGGTGCCGGTACGGGACGGCGTCAGGCTGGCGACGGACGTCTACCAGCCGACGAGCGGCGGGCCGTTCCCGGTCCTTCTCGAGCGCACCCCGTATAATAAATCGGCGCCGAGCCGCTCGGAGCGCACCGTCACCGTGGCGGTGCCACGCTCGCGCGCGGAGGTCGCTCATTACTTCGTGCAGCACGGTTATGCCGTCGTCTATCAGGATTGCCGCGGCCGGTACCGGTCGGAGGGCCGCTTCACAAAATATCTAAGCGAGGCCGAAGACGGATACGACACCCTCGCCTGGCTGATGCGGCAATCCTGGTGCAACGGCCGGATTGGCACGTTCGGCCTCTCTTACGCGGCGCATACCCAGGCGGCGCTCGGCTGCCTCGATCCGCCCGGTCTCGCTGCGCAGTTTCTCGACTGCGGCGGGTTTTCAAACGCCTATCGCACCGGCATCCGCCATGGCGGTGCCTTTGATCTGAAGCAGGCCACCTGGGCTTACAACAACGCGCGCGCCGACGCCAAGGACCCGGCCGTCAGGGCGGCACTTGAGGCCGAGGACATCAAGGCATGGTTCACGCGGATGCCGTGGCGCAAGGGCCAATCGCCAGTGTCCGCCGCGCCGGATTACGAGGACTACCTTTTCGAGCAGTGGTCGCACGGAATATTCGACGAATTCTGGAAGCGTCCCGGGATCTATGCCGAAGGTTACTACAAGCCCTATGCCGATGTTCCGATCGTTCATCTCTCCGGCTGGTATGATCCCTATGCGCGGACCGCAACAGAGAATTATCTTGGTCTCAAGCGCGAGAAGCGCGCTCCGATGCGATTGATCCTCGGGCCGTGGACCCATGGCGACCGCTCGTTAAGCTATACGGGCGAGGTCGATTTCGGCGCAGCCGCCCCGGTCGACGGCAATCTGGCCGACGATTTTTTCGCCTTGCGCCTTGCGTGGTACGACCGCTGGCTCAAGAGCGGCGCACCAGGTGTCGGAGCCGACCCGGCGGTGCGTGTCTTTGTGATGGGCGGCGGTTCGGGGCGGCGCAATTCGGCTGGACGGCTTGATCACGGCGGTCGCTGGCGTACCGCGACCGATTGGCCGCCGCCGGAGACCCGCTGGACACGATTTTATCTGCAGCCCGACGAGAGCCTCGGCCGCGCCCCGCCGGCGCAGGATGCAAGGCCTTTCGAGTACGCCTTCGACCCGCGCCATCCGGTGCCCACCATCGGCGGGGCGCTGAGTTCGGGCGAGCCGGTGATGCGCGCCGGTGCCTACGACCAGCGTACGGCACCCAACGTGTTCGGTGCGAGCGAGCCCTACGGGCCACTCGCCGAGCGCCCCGACGTGCTCGTCTTCGCCACCGCGCCGCTCGACCGTGACCTGGAAGTGACGGGCCCAGTGACGGTGCGGTTGTGGATCGCGTCTGATTGCCCCGATACCGACTTCACCGCCAAGCTGATCGATGTCTATCCGCCGAACGAGGATTACCCGCAGGGTTTCGCGATGAACCTGACCGAGGGGATTCTGCGCGTGCGGTACCGCGACAGCTGGGAGCGGCCGACACCGATGGTGCCGGGCGAGACCTATGCGATCACGATCGAGCTGTTCCCGACGAGCAATCTGTTCACTTCGGGCCACCGGTTGCGCCTCGATGTTTCGAGCAGCAACTTCCCGCATTTTGATGTCAATCCGAACTCGGGAGGGCCCGAAGGCGCGATAGAGCATCCGCGCATCGCGCGAAACCGGGTCCATGTCGACGCAGCCCACCCGTCTTACATCATCCTTCCCGTTATTCCATGAGAGGCTGTCGAAGTTGCGGCATATGGTCGGCGACGATAGTCTTGGCGTGAAAAACGGCTGTGAGGTGCACGATGCGAAGGGGGATATTACTGCTGGCGGCCTTGATGGTCGCCGGGTCTGGTCTGGGCGCGCTGGCGGCGGGCGGGTCGGGCAATTCTGCCAATGACAGCCTTCTCGCTATGTCGCCGGACCAGCAAGCGAAGATGCTCACGAAGGGGATCAAGGGTTGCGATGGAGAATCGCCCTTTCCAATGGGCGTGACGACGACGGGGAAGGCAAAGGGCTATGCCTATTGGAGCATCCGCTGCAAGGACGGCAGGAGTTTTGCCATTCAAATCACCCCGAAGTCTCAGGCGAGCGCTGCGGAGTGCAAGGCGCTGGAGGGCTCCGGCAAAGAGTGCTTCAAGAAGTTCTGAGCTTGGTGCTCGGCGCGAGCCGCGGCGAGCGCGATCACCAGCGCAACGGTTGACGGCAGACCGAGTACCAGAGTCCGAGATTTTCTTCCTTCCACTTTGGATCCGCGCAATCCTTCTTGAGGAGCGCGGCGGATGCTGTCGGGTCCGAGGGTGGAACCGGCGCCGTGCTAGAAGAGCACGCCGCGACGATGACCGCTAGAGCCAGAATTCCCGATCTCACCAGCGCCTCTCGCCTATATCATGGCCACGGTATTTGTCCGCAGCCGACATCGTCCGCGAATGGCGCGGGATTCTCGGCTGCTTGGTTGGTGATTGCAAGCCGCCGCACCTTCTGGTGGTGCTGGGCAGCGGCCCTAAAATGATTATAATATTCATGACGGTCAGGGCATATCGGTCCCGGAGCAGCACGGGAACGGCGGAGTGCACCTTATGAAGAGTGATGGTGGGCCAAGGAATTACCGCAAGGATACGCTCCTGGCCCATCTCGGCCGCCACCCGGAGGGGCAACACGGCGCCGTCAACCCGCCAGTCTATCACGCCTCGACGATCCTTTCCTCGAACATGGCCGAATGGGAAAAGAAGCGCGACCCGAAGACACGCTTCGATGTGGTGCGCTATGGTCTGCTCGGCACGCCGACCACTTTCGCGCTTGAAGAGGCATTGGCGGCGATCGAAGGCGGCCATCGCGCAATGTTGATGTCCTCAGGCCTGGCCGCGATCACCGCGCCCTTGCAGGCCTGTCTCAAATGCGGCGACCACCTGCTGATGGTCGATACGGCGTACGGGCCGGCGCGGAACTTTTGCGAAAGGGTGCTGACCCGCTGCGGTGTCGCTACGACCTATTACGACCCGCTGATCGGCGACGGCATCGCTCGACTGATGCGCCCGAATACAAAGGTCGTTTATGTCGAGTCGCCGGGCTCGCTGACCTTCGAGGTGCAGGATGTGCCAGCGATCGCCGCCGCGGCGCACGAGGCCGGAGCCAAGGCGCTGATGGACAACACCTGGGCCTCGCCCTACCTCTTCCCGTCTTTCGCCCGCGGCGTCGATGTTTCGATCCACGCGGCCACCAAATACATCGTCGGTCATTCCGACGTGGTCCTAGGTGCCGTGATCACCACCGAGGAAATGTATTTGAAGGTGCGCACGATGGCTGCCGATCTCGGCCACTGTGCGGCACCCGATGACGCCTATTACGCGCTGCGCGGGTTGCGGACCTTGAGCGTGCGGCTCGAACGGCACGAAAAAAATGCGCTCGCCGTGGCACGCTGGCTGCAGACCCGGCCCGAAGTATCGCGCGTGCTCTACCCGGCCTTGCCGGAGGACCCCGGCCACGCGCTATGGAAGCGCGATTTTCTCGGCGCCAGCGGTCTGTTCGGCGTGGTTCTCAAGCCGGCGCCAAAAGCGGCAGTCTACGCGATGATCGACGCACTCGATCTGTTCGGCATCGGCTCCAGCTGGGGCGGCTTTGAAAGCCTAATCCTGCCGACCAATCCCGAACGCCTCCGCACCGCGACGCGCTGGACGGCGGAGGGGCCGACCCTACGGCTTCACATCGGGCTCGAAGACCCGCAGGATCTGATCGA
>JAFAHQ010000063.1 GCA_019237135.1 Alphaproteobacteria bacterium | reverse complement strand
ACTCGCTGACCCCGACGCCATCTTGGCGCCAAGATCGCGGCGTATCCGGTTCGTGCAACGGGATGGAGCAGCAGTATTCCGACATTTCCCGGTTATTTCCCGGTTCCGGGCGTTATCCGGGAATTTCGGTGACACGAGATACCCGGTTATTGGTTCGGCAATCGCCGCCGGTAGCATCGTAAGCGTCTGTCCTAGCACGCGTTATCGGCGACAGGCCTGGTCGAATTCGATTTTTTTGCGGGTATTTTCCCGTGGATCCGGGAAACAGGGCGCGCGGCCCGATGCCGCGGCGGCTAGCCGATGCCGTCGGTTCCAGCGCCGCAGACGATGGCGCATATCCGCTCGCCGGCCATTGCCCGGTAGCGACCGGAGAGCAGCGCAGCGACCGCAGCAGCACCGCTGAGCTCGGCGGCCACCCCGATCTCGCGCCACAACCAACGTGCAGCCGAGAGCATCTCAGTGTCGTCGACCAGAACGATCCGCTCGACGGTTTGCCGAATAATCGCGAAGTTCAACGGCGCGCTGCAGCGCGGCGCCAGGGTGACTGCCGCGGTGTCGAGGTGTGTGAGTTCGACGAGCCGGCCGGCCGCGAGGCTGTCATGCAAGGTCGGAGCGCCGACCGGTTCCACCCCGACAATGCGGATGCTGGGCTTCAGCGCCTTCGCCGCGATCGCGATGCCCGAAATCAGGCCGCCCCCGCCGATGGCGACGAGCAGCGTATCGAGATCAGGCGCCTCGTCTAGGATTTCGAGCGCAATCGTCCCTTGACCGGCGATGACCTCGGGGTCGGCGAACGGGTGGATATAGGCAAGACCTTGGGCCTCGGCATGTTGCAGGGCTGCCCGGTTGCTGTCGTCCCAGGCCTCGCCCGCGATCACCACACGCGCCCCCCACGCATCGAGCCTGGCGATTTTTTCGCTGGCTACCGAGTGGGGCAGAAATATCGTCGCCGGGACCTCGGTTGCCCAACCGGCATAGGCAACGGCTAGTCCGTGATTGCCACCCGACGCAGTAACCACGCCGCGACGCAGCCGCCGTGGCGGCAGGGCGAAGACCGCATTGATCGCGCCGCGCGCCTTGAACGAGCCGGTCACTTGCAGCGCCTCGAGCTTGAGCTGCAATCCCCCGGCAAGCTCGGGCCGTTCTTTGATCGGCGCCGCCGCAAGCAACGGCGTTCGCCGTACGTGCCCGCGCATCCGCGCGGCGGCGGCGCGGATCTGTTCCATCCCGGGCGCGGGAATCATGGCGCCCGGCCGGTCAGATACAGGATCTCAAAGGTCGCGGGGATGCGGCCCTCAGGAAGGGCGAACCGCTCAGCGTAAAGGGCCGCGGCGCGGACAAGGGTGCTCCGGCGCAGTGTCGTACGACGGCGCGCCGAGAGCGCGTTTGTCTCTCCCATGCCACGCAAGTCGTGCATCATCGCCACCGCGTCCGGATAGGTAACCACGAGCGTCTCGGCGTCAGCAACCGGCATCTCAAATCTCGTCCTCAACAGCAGCGCTGCGATTTCGCCGAGATCGGCCGCCGGCGACACGCGGGGGCTGACACCTCCCTCCTCGGCGAGTTCGGCTTCGAAGAGCGCGGTGCGCAACTCGGCCAGCGAGCGACCGCCGAGCATCGCCGCCAGAAGCAGCCCGTGAGGTTTTAGAACCCGGCGAAGCTGGACGAGAGTGCCTGGCAGATCACCGACCCAGTGGAGGGCGAGAGCGCTGACGGCAAGATCGAAGCTCCCCTGGCGGAACGGAATAAACTCGGGATCGGCAGCAACCCGTATGCCGTGGCCGCGCTCCAGGAAGACCGAGGAGGGATCGGCGGCAACCACGGTTTCGATCTCCGGCCGACGCTCGAGCGCGCGGGATAAAGTGCCGTTGTATGTGCCGAGATCCAGCACGGTGCGGAACCACCCTCCGACATCGTCGAGGCGATTGAGAATGCGATTGGCCACTTCGCTGTGCAGGAAGTCGACACAGCCGTTCCTTGCCGCTCGGTCTCGGTGCAACCGCCAAGCACGGCGATCGAACAGCGTGGAAGGGTCAGTAGACGTCACCACTCGAGCAACCGTCTGGTGAGCCCAATTTGAGGGCGCATCTTCGACACCTTTTGGCTGCGGGTTGACGAATGAGCCCGCAGCTTGATGATGTGTCGTGATGCACGCCTCGGCAACCTTTGCGGCCAGGACTTCCGATCGATTGCGGCGGATCGGTCGGGCGCTCGTCGACGGCGTGTTGCCGCCGCGCTGTCTTTCCTGCGGCGATATCGTCGATCAGCCCGATGCTTTGTGCGGCCGGTGCTGGGGTGGGATCACCTTTTTCGCGCCGCCGTGGTGCGTCCTTTGCGGTCTGCCCTTTCCCCATCCGATGGGCGAGGATGCAGTGTGCGGCGATTGTGCACGCGAGCGGCCGACCTGGCATCAGGCTCGCGCGGTGCTGCGCTACGACAAGAACAGCCGCCGGCTCCTGCTTGGATTCAAGCATGGCGACCATACCCACTCGGCTACTGCGTTCGGACGGTGGATGTACCGTGCCGGCAGGGAGGTCCTAGCCGGCGCAGATCTTCTCATGCCAGTACCGCTGCATTGGACCCGGCTCTTCCAGCGCCGCTATAATCAAGCGGCCTTGCTCGCCCAGGCGGTGCACGCTGCGGGCGGGCCGGAGGTCGCGGCGGATTGGCTGGTTCGCCGACGGCGCACGCCGGCGCAAGGTCACCTCGGACCGGCGGCGCGCGAACGCAACGTCCGCGGAGCGTTTGCGATGCAGGCTCGTCGGAGCGTCGCCGGCAAGCGCGTGGTTATCATTGACGATGTAATGACGACGGGGGCCACCGTCGAGGAATGCGCCCGCGTGCTGAAGCGCGCGGACGCCCTGTCTATCGGCGTGCTCACTCTGGCTCGTGCGCTACGGACCGGAGCGTAATCGCTACCAGAGGATCCTGGAGGGTCGATGGCAATGGCCGAAGTCGAGGTGTACACAACGCCGTTCTGCCCGTATTGCACGCGCACCCGTGCGCTCCTCGGCCGCAAAGGTGTTGCCTTCACCGATATCGACATCACCGAAGAGCCGGCACGGCGCACCGAGATGATTCGGCGGGCGGGCGGGCGGACCTCGGTTCCGCAAATCTTCATCGATGGCGAGCATATCGGCGGCTCCGACGAGCTCGTAGCTCTCGACCGCACCGGTCAGCTCGACGCCAAGCTAGGAACGTCAAAATGAGCGGGAGCTTCACCGCCGCCTGCGTCCAATTCACCGCAGGCCCGGACCCCGAACCCAATCTGCGAACGGTCTCCGATCTGATCCGCCGGGCGCGCGACGCCGGTGCCGATTTCGTCATGACACCCGAGGCATCGAATTTCATCGAAAGTGGCAGGCGTCGACGCGAAAAGGCGCGACGCGAAGCGGACGATCCGTTCCTTGCCGGCATGCGCAGCGTTGCGCAAGAGACGGAGGCGTGGCTCCTGATCGGATCGCTGGTGATCGACCCGGCCGGCGAACCAGACTTGGCCGCGGGTGAGATGCGGTTGGCGAACCGGTCCTTTCTTGTCGATCCGGGCGGCGGGATCGTCGCGCGCTACGACAAGATCCACATGTTCGACATCGATCTACCGGGCGGTGAGAGTTATCGCGAGAGCAACGCCTACCGGCCTGGAGGCCGCACCGTCGTCACCGAGACGCCGTGGGGTCTACTCGGCATGAGCGTTTGTTACGATGTGCGTTTTCCCCACCTCTATCGCGCGCTAGCTCAGTCGGGTGCTGTCTTTCTGACGGTCCCCTCGGTCTTTACCGTGCCGACCGGCAAAGCTCATTGGCACGTGCTGTTGCGCGCGCGAGCGATCGAGAATGGGTGTTTTGTCTTTGCGCCCGCACAATGGGGTGAGCATACCGCCGGGCGGCGAAGCTACGGTCATTCGCTGATCGTCGATCCGTGGGGCGAGGTGCTCGCTGATGCCGGGGGAGATGTCGGCGTCGTCACCGCCCGCATCGAGATGGCGCGAGTTGCCGAAGTGCGCAACATGGTACCGTCGCTCCAGCATGATCGGCGATTTACTGAGCCGGGACTGGTCGCCCGTCCTCTCGCTGCCGAGTAGATCGGGTTGGGTGTCCTCGTAGATTGAGAGTAAAAGAAGCTCGAAGGCGCAAAGGGCCTTCAGCGCTTTCGGTCATTGTCGCCGAGAATTGCGAACGCTATCTCTGCGGGTGTAAAAGTACCGACCGGAGGTCGCTGTGATGATCCTGTTCACGTTGCGTTGCGCTCGCGGCCACGAATTCGAGGCGTGGTTTCGCGACGGGGACGGGTTCGAGGCTCAGCAGAAGGCCGGCGGGATTGCTTGCCCCGAATGCGGCGACACCTCGGTGGAAAAAGCGGTGATGGCCCCTCGTCTCGGCCGCTCGCGCGAAACGATGCCGGCGATGTCTCCTGCGCAATTCCGCGCGGCGCTGGTCGAGTTGCGCCGGCAAATCGAGACCAATTGCGATTATGTCGGCAACCGCTTTGCCGAGGAGGCCCGCCGCATCCACTATGGCGAGATCGATGCGCACAGCATCTATGGCGAAGCGAGCGAGGACGAGTCCCGTGAGCTCACCGATGAGGGGATCAGCTTTGGCCGCATTCCCTGGATTTCGCCTACCGATAGCTGAACGAGCGGATTTTACCGCCGCACCGCGACCACCAAGTAATTGACTTGTAGATCAGGCGAAAGTGACCACACCGCCCGTTGGGGATCATAGGTGAGACCGGCCAACTGTGTAACGACGAAACCGTTGCGGCGCATGCCGAGGACGAATTCCGAGGGACGTAAAAACTTGCGCCAATGATGCGTGCCCGGTGGCAACCAACGGAGGATGTATTCGGCGCCGAGGATTGCGAGAGCGAAAGATCTTGGGGTCCTGTTGAGGGTAGCTCCAATGAAGGCACCCCCTGGCCGCACCAGGGCGCTGACTGCTGCAAAGAAATCGGCAGGGTCGGCGACGTGCTCGATCACCTCGAGCGCCAGCACGGTGTCGAAGCTCCTCCCGGCCGCGGCGAACGATTCGGCGGCGGTAACGCGATAGTCGATCGCCAAACCCATAGCCTCGGCATGCGTCCGCGCGGCATCGACTGCTTCGGTGCTTGCATCGATACCGGTCACAGCGAAACCCAAGCGCGCCATCGGTTCGGCGACGAGTCCGCCGCCACAGCCGATATCGAGTAAGGTGAGCCCATCGAATGGTCGCAACGAGGAGCGATCGCGACAGAAGTGGGCTGCTAGATGTTGGCGGATAAAGCCCAGCCGGACCGGATTAACGCGGTGCAGTGTCCGGAAACTTCCCTCGGAATCCCACCAGTCTTCGCCTTGCCCAGCGAAGCAGGCAATTTCGCCGGGATCGATGGTGCTGCTGGTCCTACGCAACGCTTCCTATCCTGATCTCTATTCCGCTGATTCGAACGCAATCACCCCAAAAAACTATGGGGCTGCCCCGTTGCCCCGGCAATATGCTTGCGCTCTCCCGGTGAACGTGCCCCGCGGCGGGGTGCCACTTCCGGACAATCTGTCGAGCGGAGTATGAGTCGCATAGTTCAAAAATTCGGCGGCACCTCGCTCGCCGATGTCGATCGCATCAAGAAGGTTGCCCAGCGGGTCAGACTCGAAGTCGACGCCGGGAATGAGGTGGCCGTCGTCGTCTCAGCGATGGCGGGGGTGACAAACCAGCTCGTCGACTGGACGCGCCAGTCAAGCCTTGTGCATGACGCGCGTGAGTATGACGTCGTTGTCTCCTCCGGCGAGCAGGTGACCGCGGGTCTGCTTGCGCTCGCGCTTCAGGACCTCGGGGTCGATGCACGCTCTTGGCTCGGCTGGCAGATTCCACTCCGCACCGACGGCGCCCACGGCAAGGCACGCATCGAGCACATCGATGTCACCGGTCTCCGAAATCGCTTGGCTCGGGGTCAGGTTGGCGTCGTAGCCGGATTTCAGGGCATCGGACCGCGTGGACGGATCACCACGCTCGGCCGCGGTGGCTCTGATACATCCGCCGTCGCACTGGCGGCAGCGCTCCGAGCGGATCGCTGCGACATCTTCACTGATGTCGACGGTGTCTACACCAGCGATCCACGTATCGTTGCGAAAGCTCGCAAGCTCAGTAGAATTACCTACGAAGAGATGCTGGAGATGGCATCGCAGGGCGCCAAAGTGCTCGAGACGCGCTCGGTTGAGCTGGCGATGAACCATCGAGTGCGCGTGCACGTTCGGTCGAGCTTTACCGATGCTGCTGGAACCCTCTTGGTTGATGAAGACGAGATCGTGGAACAACAGGTTGTGAGCGGCATTGCCTACAGCCGCGACGAAGCCAAGATCACAGTACAAAAGGTGGCTGACCGGCCCGGGGTAGCGGCGGCCATCTTTGGCCCGCTCGCAGATAACGCGATCAACGTCGACATGATCGTGCAGAGCGCCTCGGAAGACGGCCAGACGGCTGATCTCACCTTCACCGTGGCGCAAATGGATCTCGATCGTGCCGTTTCGGTTCTGGAGCAGAGTCGCGCCGAGCTCGGCTATGCCGCGCTGAAGCCCGATTCGAACGTCGTCAAGATCTCGGTGATCGGCGTAGGCATGCGCAGCCATGCCGGCGTCGCCAAGCAGATGTTTCAGACCTTGGCCGACAAGGGCATCAACATCCAGGTCATCTCGACATCGGAGATCAAGGTCAGCGTCCTGATCGCCGCCGAATACACGGAGCTGGCTCTGCGGGCCCTGCACACCGCCTACGGGCTCGACGCCGCGGGATGATCGAAGGCATCGGCGCAACGGATTTTCCAGCCGACGGAGGGCGCGCTACGCGTCAGCGGCACGCCAAACAGGAGCGCGCCTACGCGGAGCTGGACCGGTTATGGGCGCGCGGCCGCGAGGTCCTTGGTTGCGATCTTGCCATAATGGGCGGCGCCATGACCTGGGTGTCGGAGCGCAACCTAGTCGCGGCTATCTCCAAGGCCGGCGGTTTCGGGGTCATCGCCTCGGGATCCATGTCACCCGATCTGCTATCGAACGAAATCCAAGCGACCCAGGCGATGACCACGCGTCCGTTTGGAGTAAACCTGATAACCCTTCACCCTGAGCTTCTCCAACTGATCGACGTCTGCGCGGCCCATGATGTCGGCCACGTCGTATTGGCAGGCGGGCTTCCCAGCAGCGCGGCGGTGAGCCGCATCAAGCGGAGCGGGGCACGTGTCTTCTGCTTTGCACCCGCGCTCGGCTTCGCTCGCAAGCTCGTCCGCATGGGCGTCGATGCAATCGTAATCGAAGGAAACGAAGCAGGTGGGCATATCGGACCGGTTTCGACCGGGGTATTGGCCCAAGAGATTCTGCCGCATCTCGACGGTGTTCCGGTGTTCGTCGCCGGTGGCATCGGGCGGGGAGAGGCAATGCTGGCGTATCTCGAGATGGGGGCATCGGGTGTCCAGCTCGGCACCCGTTTCGTCTGCGCTCACGAGTCGATTGCTCATCCGCGTTTCAAACGGGCGTTCATCTGTGCCGCCGCGCGCGATGCGGTCGCTTCGGTCCAGCTCGATCCACGGTTTCCGGTGATCCCGGTTCGCGCGCTGAACAATTCGGCAACCGAGCAGTTCGTCGACGTACAACGCCGGGTCATCGATCGGTTCGCGCGAGGCGAACTGTCGCAAAAGGCGGCGCAGCTCGAGATCGAGCACTTTTGGGTCGGTGCGCTTCGGCGGGCGGCCGTCGACGGCGATATCGAAGCGGGGTCGCTGATGGCGGGTCAAAGCGTGGGTTTTGTGACGCGCGAGCAGAGCACCGCCGAGATCCTTGAGGAACTCGTCGGACAGGCGCTGGACGCTCTTGCGAGCCGTAGTGAGCGCGCATGCCAGGGGACACCCTGGTCTGCACCAGCCTTGTTGGGGGGGCAGGGCGCGCGAGAATGACGGAGGTCGGGGGGAGCATCAGTGGAACCCGCCGCCTCCTGCGCCGCCTTCGCGACATCATGGCGGGCTCGGGCACCCCCCAGGAGCGACTCGACCGCATCGTCCGGATTGTCGCCGCGGAGATGGTGGCCGAGGTGTGCTCCGCTTACGTCATGCGCGCGGGAGAGGTGCTCGAGCTTTTCGCCACCGAGGGGCTGCGACCGGAAGCGGTCCACCGGACAAGGCTGCGCATCGGCGAGGGACTTGTCGGGGCGATAGCGGCGACCGCGCGACCGCTCGCTCTCGCCGACGCCCAGTCCCATCCCGACTTCGCCTATCGGCCGGAGACCGGCGAAGAGATCTACCATTCGCTGATGGGCGTTCCGATCCTTCGCGGCGGCCGGGTGCTCGGCGTGCTGGTCGTCCAAAATCGCTCGCTGCGCCATTACACCGAAGACGAGATCGAAGTGCTTCAGACGATCGCAATGGTCGTCGCCGAACTCGCTGCGACAGGCGAACTCGTCAACCCGTTGGAGATCGCGCAAAGTCAGGGCGGGGGACTATTACCCGTCCGGCTCGTTGGCATCCGGCTGAATGCCGGCCTGGCCATCGGACCGGCCGTATTGCACGAGCCCAGATTGCTGATTCGCCAAGTGGTCGCCGAGGATGTCGATGGCGAGCTCAAGCGCCTGCGCCACGGGGTCGCGGCGATGCGCAGCGCGATCGACGAGCTGGTCGCGACGAGCCGCGGCCTCGGGAGCGGCGAGCACCGTGACGTCCTCGAGACCTATCGCATGTTCGCAGCCGATCGCGGCTGGGTCTCGCGCATCGCCGATGCGATCCGCAGCGGCCTGACCGCCGAGGCGGCGGTACAGAAGGTCCGAGATGAAACGCGCACGCGCATGATCCAGATAAACGATCCA
>JAFAHQ010000002.1 GCA_019237135.1 Alphaproteobacteria bacterium | reverse complement strand
ATGATCGAACGCAGACCATTCGAAAGCCTGGGCGGAGCGAACCACGGTTGGCTCGACGCCAAGCACCATTTTTCGTTCGCCGATTACCACGACCCCAAACGCATGGGCTGGGGCGCGCTAAGGGTATGGAACGACGATACGATCGCGCCTAACACCGGGTTTCCGCCGCATCCGCACGCGGATATGGAGATCGTCACCTATGTCCGCGAGGGTGCCATCACTCATCAGGACAGCCTCGGCAACAAGGGCCGCACCGAAGCGGGCGACGTGCAAGTGATGAGTGCCGGAACCGGGATACGTCACTCGGAGTACAATTTGGAACCCGGCATCACCAGGATCTTCCAGATCTGGATTCTGCCGACGAGCCGCGGCAAGCCCCCGAGTTGGGGGGCCAAACCCTTTCCCAAAGGTGACCGTTCCGGCCGTTTCGTCACGCTGGCGAGCGGCGACCCGAGCGATAACGACTCGTTGCCGATCCGCACCGATGCGCGGGTTCTCGGCGCGACGTTGAAGCCGGGCGAGACTGCTGAATATAGCCTCGGGGAGGAACGTCACGGCTATCTCGTGCCGGCTAGGGGGTCGATAGAGGTCAATGGCGTCGCTCTGAAGGCTCGTGACGGCGCGGCCATCCACCAGGAGGCGGTGATCCGGGTGCGTGCGCTCGAGGACACCGAACTCGTCCTAGTGGATGCAGCCTGACCTCGGAGCCGCTATCATTAAGTCTCCGACTCCGCGCTCTCGGGAGGATCAAATGGCGGATTTGTCTATACGGCATGAGCCGATCGAAGGACCGAGCGCCTGGATCGGGCGCGATGTCCACCCGAACGATTATCAGGTCGAGCTCTCTGTCGCGTGCCAAGACGAGATCCGCCGAGTAGTCGACGAGATCCGGGCCTTTCCGTTACCGACGATCGTGTTGCGAGCCGAGGCGTTCGCGATGCCGGCCTGCCGCGAGCAGATGGCTCGCGTGCGGCGCATTCTCGATCATGGCGTGCGCTTCGCGATCGTCGACCGCCTGCTCGTTGCCGAGATGGACACGGGCGAGGCGACGGCGATCTTTTGGATCCTGTCGAGCATGATCGCACGCCCGGTCGCGCAAAAGCTCGACGGCACGCTCATTTACGACGTTCTCGATACCGGGCAGCAAGCGCTTCCGGGATCGGGCGTGCGGCCGGACAAGACCAATACCGAGATCCGCTTTCACAACGACAACGCCTATAACGAGACCCCGCCTAACTATGTCGGTTTGCTCTGCCTGCGCCAGGCGATGAGCGGCGGCCACAGCCGCGTGATCAGCTTTCACACCACGCATAATGCGCTGCTCGCCAGATATCCGAAGGAACTGCCCCGGCTCTACCGGCCGTTCTGGTTCGACCGGCAGCGGGAATATCACCCGGGCGAAAGCCCGGTCTTTGCTGCGCCGGTTTTCGAGAACTCAGAAGAAGTGAAGGCGCGGTTCAGCGTGCACCAGATCAACAGCGGTTACGCGCTCCGGGGCGAGCCGATCGATGACGGAGGGGCAGCTGCAATTGCGGCGATGTTCGAAATCGTCGAAGAGGACGGGCTGTCAGTCGATTTCGACCTCGAGCCGGGTCAGATGCAGTTCGTCGACAACCGGGCGCTGGGACACAGCCGCACCCTGTTTGTCGATTACCCCGAACCCGAGCGTAAGCGCCATCTAGTCCGGTTGTGGCTGCGCGATTATGGCCGCCGGGCCTATCCGGGTTGAATCTGGCCGCGTTGGCGTACGTCCATCCTAGAGGCCTCGCGATGCGCTGGAGAGCTGCTACGGTCGCCTTCTTGCTGCTGGTCGCCATGAACGGCTGGGCCGATGGTGAGGGGGCTTCGAGGCTGCAGACGCTGACACCGAGGGTGCTGCGCATCGGGACCTACTTCGTAAACCCGCCGTTCGAGTATCTTGCAGAGGGCAAGCGCGTCGGGTTCGAGGTCGATCTGATGAACGGAGTCGCGGGCCGACTGCGTCTTCGGCCGGTGTTTATAGACACCAAATGGGAGGTCATCCTCCGGCAGATGGAGGATCACGACTACGACTGCATAGTCGGCGGAATCACGATTACCCGCGCCCGACAGGAAAAGTTGGCCTGGTCCGATCCCTACATGACGACCACCCTGAGTCTGGTGGTCAACAGCGCGAAGACACCGCAAATTCGTAGCCTCGCTGATTTGAAAGAAGCGACGGTCGGAGTGCAGGCTGCCACTACCGACTATGACGCGGCGCTCGCAATGCGGCGGCGCGGAGAGATCAAAGGTGTCGAGGTCTACCCCTTTGACCGAATTGGAAACGCAATGACAGACCTCATCGCCGGGCGCATTACCGCGGTCCTGAAAGTGTATCCGGTGGCCGCTTGGCTGACGCGTCGTAGCCCCGACTTGCGCATCGTGGCCCAGGTCTCGAACGATCCCCAGCCGCTGGGAATTGGTATGGAAAAGAACAACCCGGTCCTTCTGGGCGCAGTAAACGGCGCCCTTTCAGACATGAAGCACGATGGGACCTATGCGCGGCTCGCGCGCGAATGGGGAGTGCCTTAAGTAGCAGTCGCACCGGAGGGCAGATGACAACGTCCCGTCCCGCCAACATCGACATCGGCGCGGCGCTCGCCGAGGCAGAAGAGCTCTACCAGGCGAATAACCCGAAAAGCCTCGCGCAACACCGCTCGGCCTGCGCCGCGATGCCGGGCGGGAACACCCGCTCGGCGATCCACGTCGACCCGTTTCCATTGACGATGGTGCGCGGCACCGGAGCCCGGCTATGGGATCTCGACGGGCACGAATATGTCGATTTTCTCAGTGAATTCACCGCCGGAATCTATGGGCACTCGCATCCGGCGATCCGCCAGGCGATCAACGCGGCGCTCGAAGGCGGGCTGAATTTTGGAGCGCACAATGCGACCGAAGCTCGTTTTGCTGCGGTAATCTGCGCCCGCTTCCCGTCGATCGAGCTGGTGCGCTTCACGAACTCCGGGACCGAGGCCAATCTGATGGCGGTCAGTGCGGCGCGGGCGATCACCGGGCGACCGAAAATCCTGGTGTTCGCCGGGGGCTACCATGGCGGTGTCTTTTATTTCCGCGGTCATGGCAGCCGGCTCAATGCGCCGTTCGAGTATCTCCTCGGGCGCTACAACGATCTCGCTGCGGTGGAGGCGCTCGTCCGGCCATACCGGGCCGAGCTTGCGGCGATCCTGGTCGAGCCGATGCAGGGCACTACCGGCTGCGTCCCGGCCGAGCGCAGTTTTCTCGCCGGGTTACGCGCCCTGGCGGACGAGACCGGGGCATTGTTGATCTTCGACGAGGTGATGACCTCACGGCTGGCACCGGGCGGGTTGCAGGAAGTGCACGGCATCCTCCCCGACCTGACCACACTCGGCAAATATCTCGGCGGTGGCATGAGCTTTGGCGCGTTCGGCGGACGCTCAGACATCATGGGGCGTTTCGATCCGCGCCGGCCGGACGCTTTCCAGCATGCCGGGACCTTCAACAACAACGTGCTGACGATGAATGCCGGGCTCGTCGGGCTGACCGAGATTTACACCCCCGAGCGTACCCATGCCCTCAATGCGTCGGGCGACCGGCTGCGCCAGCGGCTCAACGCGGTGGTGCAAAGGCGTGGGCTCGCGATGCAATTCACCGGGCTCGGCTCGATGTTCTCGGTCCACATGACCGACGCGCCGATCCGTTCGCAGGAAGACGCCGAACGGGGCAATGCCAAACTGCGTGACTTGTTCTACTTTGATCTCGTCGCGCGCGGCATCTGGTTCGCCAAGCGGGGCATGTTCGCGCTGTCGATCGCCCTCGACGAACAGGACGGCGACAAGCTCGCCGAAGCGGTCGAGGAATTCTCCGAGACCCGTGCCCCGCTATTAGCACATACACAGTCTGGCTAGCGCACAGGGCAGTCAGAACAACGAGAGGACCTGAAAAATGAAGGTGCTTAGGGGCGGCACACTAATCGACGGAACCGGGGCCGGCCCGGTTGTGGGCGCCACGGTCGTTGTTCGCGATCAGCGGATCGAGGCGGTTACGACTCGCTCGGCCAGCGACTGGCCGAGCGAGGCCGAAATCATCGACGTCTCCGGCATGACGATCCTGCCGGGGTTGATCGACTGCCACGATCATCTCGCAATGCATGGCTACGATCTGGCGCGGCGCTGGGGGATCGACGAGCCGCAAAGCACGCGAGCCTTGCGCACCGCCAAAGTGCTGCAAGACACCCTTGCGGCGGGATACACGGCGGTGCGTGACGGGGCCGGGCTGGACACCGGCTTCAAACGAGCGATCGACGAAGGTCTGATCACGGGGCCCCGGCTTGTCGTATCACTATGCATCGTCTCGCCGATCGGCGGGATCGGCGACCAGGTCAGCCCGTCCGGGTTCTCGTGCTGCGTGCCCAATGATCCATTGCTCCCGGACAGTGTCGTCAGCAGCCTCGCGGATGTCCGCCCGGTCGTGCGCCGGATCGTGCGCGCCGGGGCAGACGTCATCAAATGCGCGACGACCGGGGGCGCCAGCTCGCGTCCTGGTCACGGGCCGCGGGACGGCGCCTTCAATCTCGACGAGATGCAGGCGCTGACCGACGAGGCGCATGCGCTCGACCGCCGCGTGATGTGTCATGCACTGGGCGGCCGCGGGCTGCGTACTGCGATCGAGGCCGGCGTGGATTCGATCGAGCATGGCTGCTACTTGAACGAGGAGCCCGAGCTGCTCGACATGATGGCCGAGCGCGGCATCTTTTTCGTGCCGACCTTCGCCGTCTACGAATACCATCGCAAATCGGCCCTGCCACATATCCGCGAGCGGGCGCACCACCTGCGGGAACCTCACGTCGAAAGCCTACGCCGGGCCTTCGCTGCCGGCGTCAAGATCGCTGCGGGAACGGACGCCGGCGGGCACGGTCATCCGAGCAATGCAATGGAAATCGAGTGCCTGGTCAAAGCCGGCTTGACGCCGCTTCAAGCAGTGCGGGCGGCGACCGGCTGGGCCGCCGAGTGTCTCGGCCTGGAGCGCGACATCGGCACCGTCGAAAAAGGCAAGCTCGCCGACCTGGCTGTCGTCGCTGGCGACCCGCTCGACGACGTAAAAATGCTGCAAAACCCGGAGCGGATCGCCCTGGTGCTGAAGGGCGGCGAGATTGCCGCAAACCGCTTGGCGAAAACCTCGCGCTGAGGTTCCGTTACCGCTGGTATTCGTCGTGCAGGCGCACCCAAGCCATCTTGTGGGGGCCACTCTCGTCACGTCCTTTGGGCACGAGATCGAGCCAGTGATACGCGCCGTTCAGCATGTCGAGGCGCGCGCATAACATGAATAGGTGTGGAAGATCGTGCCGCCTTCATCCCTATAGAAGACGCTGATGCCCGGCAGTTCGTCCATTGTCGTCTTGCGGGGTGCATAATTATAAATCATCTCGCCTGATGCCGATTGTTCCGGCCGGAAAGACACGTGGTAATCGAAGTTGAAGTCGCTGCCGAAGGACGAGACCCATTTAAAAGTCCATCCCATGCGCTTCTTGAAGGCCTCGATCTCTCCCAACGGCGCGCGCGAGATGGCCAGAAAGCTGACATCGCGCTGCCGCAAGTGCGCGTCGATCCCATTGAAATTGTCGGCCCAGAAGGAGCAGCTCTTGCACCCCTCATGCCAGCCGGGTCCCAGCATGAAGTGGTAGACGGCGAGCTGATGCTTGCCGTCGAACAGCTGGGACAATGTCTCCCGGCCATCGGGTCCCTCGAAGACATAGTCCTTGTCGACTCGTTCCCAAGGCAAATCCCTACGCCGCCGACTGAGCCGGTCGCGCACGCGGGTAAATTCCTTCTCCTCGGCAAGCAGCTGCCGCCGCGCGGCCACCCACTCATCATGCGAAACGACTTTATGGGTTTCCATCATCACCTCCTGAGTCACTGGTACTTGTATTGCGGATGTCAGCCATTGGCGCCCTCGGGCAATAGGTCGAAAAGGTGCCAGATCGTGCAGAAATCATCTCCCGGCGGGAAACCGGTATCGGAGACGCGCCAGATCTTTAGACTGCGTTTGCGGAACACCGACACGCCGGGCAGCCTGACTTCGTCGCTGCGGTAGCCCATGTCTTGGGCGAAGGTCGTATTGCGATGCGACACCATTCGGAAAGCCACCCGCGCTCGGCTTTGAACTTTTGCTGCGCTGCCGGCGCATCTGGTGAGGCGACGACAAAGGTGGCGCGCTTTTCGATATGCGGCAGGATTCCGTTGCGCCCGTCAGCCCATAATGTGCAATTGCGGCAACCGGCACCCATATTGTCAACGACAAAGAGGTAATCCTTGTCGCCGAATAGCTCGGATAGGCACACCTCGCCCCCGGTGGTCGAAAACTCATAGTCTCTGACCTCCTCGCGTTCGATCGATTGCTGAAGCTCGCGCATTTTGCCGCGCACCTCGGCAATCTGTAGCCGATAGCGAGCCAATTTTCCGAAGCATCCGCATACTGCATAGGGATCACTCCTTGGTGAGAGAATACCGCTTGGCGTTTCGGCGCTTTGCAAGCGCTCGCTTGCGGCGCTCGATCTGGTCGAGCCAAGCAGCCAACGTATCGAACTGCGACTGCCAATACTTGCTGCACTGGTTGATCCACACTGTTGCCTGATAGATCAGCCCGGCGTCGAGCCGATACCGGCTGATGCGGCCGGTGCGCTCTTGCTTCACGAGCCCCGCCTTTACCAGCACCTGGATATGCCGGGAGACAGCCTGCAGCGAAATCGCAAACGGCTCGGCCAGCTCGGACACGAGCAGTTCCTCGCCAACGAGCCGCTCCAAGATCACGCGCCGCACAGGATCGGAGAGGGCGGAGAACACGCGGTCGAGTGCTTCTGCCTCGGAGGTTTCGCCTGGCTGCGTCTCACATGGATCGGTCAACAATACGATTGATATTCA
>JAFAHQ010000175.1 GCA_019237135.1 Alphaproteobacteria bacterium | reverse complement strand
TCGCAGGTCGGCTGTACGCTCAGCTGCACCTTCTGCCATACCGGGACCCAGCAGCTGGTCCGCAACCTGACGGCGGCAGAGATCGTTGGTCAGATCATGGTCGCCCGCGACATCCTCGGCGAGTGGCCATCTCCGAGGTCGGATCGGCAGGTGACCAACATCGTCCTGATGGGAATGGGCGAGCCGATGTTCAATTACGACAATGTCGCCGAGGCGTTGAAGATCGTCATGGACCCAGAGGGTCTGGCGATCTCACGGCGCAAGATCACCCTGTCGACCGCGGGTGTCGTGCCGGCGATCCGCCGTTGCGGCGCCGAGATAGCGGTCAACCTTGCGGTCTCGCTGCATGCGGTGCGCGACGACATCCGCGACCGGCTGGTTCCGCTCAACCGCAAATACCCGATCGCCGAATTGCTCGACGCCTGCCGGAGCTATCCCGGAGCGAGCAACGCGCGGCGCATCACCTTCGAATACGTGATGCTGAAAGGCGTCAACGACAGCCCGGCGGAGGCCCGCGAGCTGGTGCGGTTGCTAGCCGGTATTCCCGCCAAGGTCAATTTGATCCCGTTCAATCCCTGGCCGGGTGCGCCCTATGAGTGCTCCTCGGAGGCGGCGATCGCGGCCTTCTCCGACATCGTATTCGCCGCCGGCTATTCGGCACCGGTGCGCACCCCGCGCGGCCGCGATATCCTCGCCGCCTGCGGCCAGCTCAAATCGGCGAGCGTGAAGCTGCGCAAGCACGAGCCCGAACCGCTCTCCGCCGCCTGACCACCCTTCGGCTCCCTCGCGTGCTGCCCCTTCTCGGATTTGCCGTGGTCGCTTATGCGGCGCTGGTCGGCGGGCTGTATCTGTTTCAGCGGCAGCTGCTCTATCTCCCCGATAGGACCCGTCCGGAACTCTTCGGGCTGGAGAAGCTCGGCGTGCGCGAAGTGACGCTCACGACCGAGGACGGGCTGTCGCTGTTGTCCTGGTATTTGCCGGGACGGCCCGGGCGCCCGGTCATCGCCTATTTTCATGGGAATGGCGGGCACATCGGTTATCGCGCGGAACGCCTGCTGCGTTTTGCACGGGAGGGCTACGGCGTGCTGATGGCGGAGTATCGCGGCTATGGTGGCAATCCCGGCGCGCCGAGCGAAACCGGGTTCTATGCCGACGGCCGGGCCGCACTCGGTTTTCTCGACGGCGAAGGCGTGGCACCCAACCGGCTCGTGCTCTATGGCGAGTCGCTCGGTTCGGGTGTCGCGGTGGCGCTCGCCGCGCAGCACGAGATCGGGGCGTTGATCCTCGAAGCCCCGCCGACGAGCGTAGCCGAGGTCGCCCAGTGCCACTTTCCCTATGTGCCGGCCGCCCGGCTGGTTACCGACCGCTTCGATTCGCTGTCGCGCATCGGCAAGGTCAAGGCGCCGATCCTGGTCTTGCATGGGGAAAGTGATCGCGTCGTCCCGATCCGCTACGGCCGCGCCCTGCTCAACGCCGCACCGGAGCCGAAGGAGGGCTGGTTCGCGCCCGAGGCCGGGCACGAGGATCTCGCCCGCTACGGCGCGCTCGACGTTGTCGTCGCCTTCATCGAGCGCCGGCTCGGCGGAGGATAGCTCGCTGAGCCGGATTGCTTGCACCAGACGTATGAGATGGCGCACCCGGCGCCATTGCTATTACCCTGCGCTCTGATGATGCCTTGACTATCGATCTGGCCGTCAACCCGTGGGGCACGGCGGTTCCCCATAACCACAACGCCTTGCGGGTTCACATTCCCTTGCCAGCTGCCCCCGGTCACAACGCTATTTCTGACAATCAGAGTAGGCGGAACGCCGTCCGCCAGACACGATGACACTCTCGAAACGCCGACATAATCGCCGTCGAACGGCATGGTCGGCGCGGACTCCATCTGGACGTTGAAATGGCAATACCGCCCCCGCATGCGGACGCCCTTAAATCCGTTGTCATGGATGGTTCCGGACACGGTAACAACGCTAGGACCATTGGAAGGTTTTGGGTCCTCGAAAGAGGTCGAGACCTCTCCCGCTGCGTTGACGCTACCTCGGTATGTCGGCCCCGGTCCGTTGAACTCGGTTTCATGGATCACCACTCGCCCGCCAACAATGGTCATATCCATCGATTTGATCGCACTACAGCTTTCAGCCCAGAATCCGGCTGTTACCGTCGCAGTGCCAACATATCTGCCGTCGAACGCCGTCGTCGTGGGAGCCTGCGCGGCGGCGGGTAGCGCCGCCGCGCTCGCTGTAATCGCCAAAAGTATTCTTGCCCAGCCGAACATGCTTACTCGCCTCCCAACTCGGAGGCGATCATAGCAGATCGTCGTCCGAGCTGCTCCGAGGAGGGCGATCTACAACCGGCACGACACCGAAGGCATCATTAGGTTGAACGCGTTGCACCTGCGCTTCGCCGCTGGGCGGAAGGGCTGACCGCCGCGAGAGCTTTTACGCCGCGTCACGAACGCTGACGTCGAGACGTTTGCCGATCGCGCGCAACGCCTGATCGATGTGCTCAATCGTCGAGCGGTGATTAAGATCAAAGACCCGGTCCACCTGAGGCCCGTGCCAGCCCAGACGCCGCGCCAGCTCCGCCTTCGACACTCTTTGGGCGCGTGCCGCACGATAGAGCTCGACCTTGGCTACTGTAAGCGGTGGAAGGCGGACCGACGGCCGGTGTTGTTCATGTAAAGCTGCGGAGGGCGTTGGAATATCCTCGCGCCGAGCAATCCTGGCGGCAAGGGCCTCCTCGACCGCGTCGACAGCCCTATGCATCGCGTCTTCCGCATCCTCTCCGAAGGTGGACACCTCCGGTAGGTCGGGGCATGTCACCAGAAAGGTGCCGTTGTCATCGGGCGTAAGGATTACCGTGTACATGAGGAACCTTCGCGGGAAAACGATTAATCGAGTCCGAGATCCTTTTTGATCTTGTCGATGAGACCGGTGCCCAATTCCTTGCCTCTACCGTGCATCGGCAGTTGCGAACGGCGGTCGCCGCAGATCACGGTGAGGTGGCCGCTTCCACCTTTGTGACTCTCGAACGTGCGGCCCTGTTTCACCAGCCACCGCCGGAACTCCCGCGCTGTCATCTTTCTAACACGAATGTTGTGTGGAGGGTGACCCCAACAAGGTTCGTACGTGATGTCATTTGCCGCTAACAGCGCCGCACCCGAACCCAAGGAGGGCTGGTTCGCGCCCGAGGCCGGACACGAGGATCTCGCCCGCTATGGCAGCCTCGATGTCGTCGTCGCCTTCATCGACCGCCGGCTCGGCGGATAGGGCTCACTTACCCTTCCTCTGCCAGACCACCTGGTAGCTGCAGTTGCCGGTAAACCGCCCCGTGACCGTACCCTGACTATCAATCTGGCCCTCAAATCGGCTGCCGGCGGCGAAACCGGCGAGCGCGCGCATGACCAATACTCCTTGCGGACTTACGGACCCTTCGGCGGTGCCCAGCCCCGCTGTCCGCGCGAAGCCATTGACGATTGTCAATGGTGCTACCCGGCCGCTCGGCGGGCATTGACGCGTCGAATAATTCGTCATCGTACCCTCCAAGGTTCGCGACACGCCGGTATAGGTGCCGTCGAATGCCGTCGTCGCCGGTGCGGGGGCCTGCGCGGCAACCGGTGTCACCTCCAACATGCAAGCCGCCATCGTCAGAAGTATTCTCGCTCGACCAAACATGCTTCTCTCCCCTTTTGCGAGCCGAGGATAATACCTGGCGGACCGGAGAGCGGAAGGGAACAAGGCGATGTCCGACGCGGTGAAGAAAGTGGTGCTCGCTTATTCGGGCGGGCTCGACACCTCGGTGATCCTGCGCTGGCTGCAGGAGACTTACCGCTGCGAGGTCGCGACCTTCACCGCCGACCTCGGCCAAGGCGAGGAGCTCGAACCGGGGCGACGCAAGGCCGAACTGCTCGGCGCCCGCGAGGTCTTTGTCGAGGATCTGCGCGAAGAGTTCGTCCGCGACTTTGTCTTCCCGATGTTTCGCGCCAATGCGCTTTACGAGGGCGCCTACCTGCTCGGCACCTCGATCGCCCGGCCGCTGATCGCCAAGCGCCAGATCGAGATCGCCCGCCAAGTCGGCGCCGATGCCGTCGCCCACGGTGCCACGGGCAAGGGCAACGACCAGGTTCGCTTCGAGCTCAGCTACTATGCGCTCGATCCGGACATCAAGGTCATCGCACCCTGGCGCGAATGGGACCTCACTTCGCGCACCCGGCTCTTGGACTACGCTGAGCAACACCAAATCCCGATCGCCAAGGACAAGCGCGGCGAGGCGCCGTTCTCGGTCGACGCCAACCTGCTGCACATCTCGGCCGAGGGCAAGGTGCTCGAGGATCCGTGGGTCGAGCCGGAGGAGTACGTCTACAGCCGCACCGTTGCTCCCGAGGTGGCACCCGATGTGCCGCAATATGTCGAGATTACCTTCGAGCACGGCGACCCGGTGGCGGTTGACGGAGAGCCTCTAACCCCGGCGGCGCTGTTGACCCGGCTGAACGAGATCGGTGGCAAGCACGGCATCGGCCGGCTCGATCTCGTCGAGAACCGTTTTGTCGGCATGAAATCGCGTGGCGTCTACGAGACGCCGGGCGGCACGATCCTGCAGGCGGCACATCGCGGGATCGAGAGCCTGACGCTCGACCGTGGGGCGGCGCATCTGAAGGACGAGCTGATGCCGCGCTATGCCGAGCTGATCTACAACGGCTTCTGGTTTTCACCCGAGCGCGAGATGCTGCAGGCGCTGATCGACAAGAGC
>JAFAHQ010000154.1 GCA_019237135.1 Alphaproteobacteria bacterium | reverse complement strand
GCGCAAAATGAAGGCGATCATCTCCGGGTCGAGGCGAATGTTCAGCGCGTTCAGCACGGCTCCGGCCATCGGCACTCCGAAATGCGCTTCGAAAGCCTCCGGGATGTTCGGCGCCATCAGCGCGACCGTGTCGCCGCGACCGACACCATGCGCTGCCAGCGCGCCAGCGAGCCGGCGGCAGCGCTCCAGGGCCTCACGCCAGCGGTATCGCCGCTCTCCATGGACGACCGCGAGGCGGTCCGAGTAGACGGCGGCGCTGCGCAGCAAGAAGCCGATCGGCGTCAGCGGGACATAGTTGGCGGCGTTCTTGTCGAGCCCGGCTTCGTAAGGATTGGCTTCAGTCACTGTCATGCTCCTCCCCGTATGGGCCATTTTGGCACCCTCGCCAAGGCTGTCGAGCGGCTTTGCAAAGCGACAGCCCGGTGGGGCGATCTAGCCGCGAGTCGCGGTGATGATGGTTCCTTGGTGGTTCTGTGATGCTTCTCTCTTCAGCGGATTCGGCTCCCTGTTCGGCCGATTTAATTCCCTGTTCGGCCGCTTAGGGAATTTGCCGGGCCGCCTGCTGAAATCACAATGGCTTAGGGGCCCGGTTTTGCCGTCGAGCGAGCGCACGATCGCCGTTTTCCCGGTATCTTCCCGTGCCACAGGGAATTTCGTGGACGCCTGCCGCGCGCCGGCAGAGAATCGAGGCTAGCCACGGGAGGAGGCCGATGCCGAGGGGTTATGCCGAGACCTATCGCCGGGCGCTCGAGTGTCCGGAGGAATTCTGGGCGGAGGCGGCCGAGGCGATCGATTGGGAGCGCCGCTGGGAGCGGGTGCTCGACGCGAGCCGGCCGCCTTTCTATCGCTGGTTCCCGGGCGCCAGGCTAAACACCTGCTGGAATGCGCTCGACCGGCATGTTGCGGCCGGACGGGGTGAACGCATGGCGCTGATCTGGGACAGCCCGGTCACCGGACAGATCCTGCGGTTCACCTATCGCGAGCTGCGCGACGAGGTTGCGCGTCTCGCCGGCGCCCTCGCGGGTCTCGGTGTGGTCATGGGCGACCGCGTGCTGATCTACATGCCGATGGTGCCCGAGGCGGCGTTCGCGATGCTCGCCTGCGCCCGCATCGGGGCGATCCACTCGGTCGTGTTTGGCGGCTTTGCCGCGCATGAGCTCGCCACCCGCATCGACGACGCCAAGCCGCGGGTCATCCTGTCAGCCTCCTGCGGCATCGAGGTCAACCGGATCATCCCTTACAAGCCGTTGCTCGATGCCGCGATCGTCGAAGCGAGCGCGAAGCCCGAGCATTGCGTGATCCTGCAGCGGCCGATGTGCCAGGCCGAGCTCGTGGGCGGCCGCGACCACGATTGGTATGAACTCGCTGCTGCCGCCCGGCCCGCTGATTGCGTCCCGGTGCTGGCGACCGACCCGCTCTATATCCTCTACACTTCGGGTACGACCGGCGTGCCCAAAGGCGTCGTGCGCGACAACGGCGGGCACGCGGTGGCGCTGCACTGGTCGCTGCGCAACATCTATGGGGTGCACCCCAACGAAGTGTTTTGGACCGCCTCGGATGTCGGCTGGGTGGTCGGCCATTCCTACATCGTCTACGCCCCGCTGCTGCTCGGCTGCACCACAGTGATGTACGAGGGAAAGCCGGTCGGCACGCCCGACGCCGGTGCGTTCTGGCGGGTTATCGAGCAGCATCGCGTGCGGGTCTTCTTTACCGCACCGACCGCTTTCCGTGCGATCAAGCGCGAAGATCCCGACGGCTTGTTGATACGAGGACGCGATCTCGGGGAGTTCCGCGCTCTGTTTCTCGCCGGCGAACGGGCCGACCCGCCGACCGTTGCCTGGGCGGAGGAGCAGCTGGGCATCCCGGTCATCGACCATTGGTGGCAGACCGAGACCGGCTGGCCGATCGCCGCCAACTGCCTCGGAATCGAGCCTTTGCCGGTCAAGCACGGTTCGGCAACACGTGCGGTGCCGGGTTGGGACGTACGCGTACTTGATGCCGAAGCCAAGGGCGCGAGGCGCGAGCTCGCCCCCGGCGAGATCGGCGCGCTGGCGGTCAAATTACCGTTGCCGCCGGGCGCCCTGCCGACGTTGTGGCAGGCGGACGACAAGTTCGTCGCTGCGTATCTGAGCGCCTTTCCCGGCTTCTATCAGACCGCCGATGCAGGCTTGATCGACGGCGACGGCTACATCCACGTGATGACCAGGACCGACGACATCATCAATGTCGCCGCCCATCGTCTCTCCACCGGAGAGATTGAAGAAGTGCTGGCGGCACATCCAGATGTTGCCGAATGCGCCGTAATCGGCGTCGCGGATGCGCTCAAGGGGCAAGTACCGCTCGGCCTCTTGGTGCTGAAAGCCGGTGTCGTGCGGCCGGCTGGTGAGGTCGAGCGCGAAGCCATGCAGCTCGTCCGCGATCGCATCGGCCCGGTGGCGAGCTTCAAGACCGCCCTCGTCGTTGCTGGCCTGCCAAAGACGCGCTCAGGCAAGATCTTACGCGGCACGATGCGGAAGATTGCCGAGGGTGAGGACTACCCACTGCCGGCGACGATCGACGACCCGGCGATCCTCGTAGAAATCGCCAGAGTTTTGGGAACAGCCGGCTACGCCGCGCGGTAGGCGGCTCAAGTCTCCAACGGTTGCGCTTCCTGGCTGCCGAGCGCAGCATCCTCCGCCGACCGTCTTGCGAGCGTGCGATTGACCGCCTCCTCGAGCTCTGCGAAGGTGCAAAGACCGAGCTCGACGGGGTGGCGTGGCTTGATGTTGGGGCTGTTCCAATGAGTCCGGTCGCGCACCGCGGCGATGGTCGGCTTGGTTGTGCCGATCAGCTTCGAGATCTGCCCATCTGACAGCTCGGGATAGCTTTTCAGCAGAAAAGCGATCGCGTCCGGCTTGTCCTGGCGCTTGGCAATCGGCGTGTAACGCGGTGCCTTGTGCCGGAACACCTGCAGCGGAAGTGCCTGCGGGGAGAGTTTGAGGCGCGACTGCGGGTCGGCCTGACACCGCGCGATCTCCTCCGCGGTGGTCTGACCGTTGGCGACCGGGTCGAGGCCCTGCATCTGGTTGGCCACCTCGCCGTCCGCGATGGCCTGAATTTCCAGCGGATGCAGTTCGCAGAAATCGGCGATCTGTTCGAAGGTGAGAGAGGTGTTTTCGACCAGCCACACGGCGGTCGCCTTGGGCATCAACGGAGCAGTCATGGTAGAGTCCCGCTTCAGGGGTTGCCGCCGGCACTCGCGAGGCGGCACGCCTGAGAATTCAAAAAAGTTAAACACTATATAATCCCCTCCCAGGCGGGGGAAGACGGGAGACGGAGGACCGCATGGATGAATCGGATCTTGAGCCGCGCCGGAAGCCAGCGCAGCCAAAGGATCTGACGTTGATGGGTATTGAGGAGCTCGAAACCTATATCGCCGAGCTTGAGGCCGAAATCGCTCGCGTCCGTATAGAGATTACCGCAAAACTCGGGCAGCGCCGCGGCGCGGAAGCACTATTCAAGCGGTGATCGGCCGACTGGTCGCCCAGTGAGTTCGCGCCCAGCCCAACCCTCCCCCGCTCGAATGGGAGGGAGGGGACGGGCTGAAGCGTACTATCCCAAATGCTTATGGAAAAAGGCTGCGATCGGATCGAACGAAACGCTCGTCGAGCGCGCGTCGTTGGGGACATAGACGATCTCGATGTCTCCGCCCGCCTTACGGTAGTTCGACACGAACCGCTCGGGCTCGTTGCCGGGGAAGCTCGAATCGTCGTCGTGATAGTCGTGGACGATGTCGGGCCTGCCCTGGACCCAGAGTGCCGGTGGAGTGGGCACCTTCTCACCGCGCTCGAGGAGCAGCATCGGGTTGCCCTCGATCATTGCGGCTTCGGTCTTCCAATAGGTGTCGTGCTTTTCCTTCATGCCGATCGCGAAAGCCGGTGGGTTCGGGCCCTTCTCCAGTTTCTGCGCATTGCGATAACGTGAGATCGGATTGATGACTGGCCACGACATCGCCACCGCGCGCACCGTCGCATCCACCGCGGGCGAACCGACCGGTAGCGGGATCGAAGCGTATCGAGAATCGTTCGGCCGCATCGCCGCCAGCATAGCGAGATGGCCGCCGCTGGACTGACCGGCGATGCCGATCTGGTCGGGGCGAACCTTGAGGTCTCGCGCGCGGGCCTTCAACCAGCGGACCGCGTAGTTGATGTCGATCAGAGTATTCGGGTACCCGTCAGCGGCGTGACGAAAATTCAGCGAGGCAACGACAAAACCGTTCTTTGCCAGGGTCTGGTCGAGGCCTTGCGTCCCGGTCAGGTCACCGCTGTTCCACGCGCCGCCGTGGAGGTCGATCACCGCCGGAAACGGACCGTCGCCCTTGGGCTTATAGAGACGCGCGATCAGCGGCTTGTCGCCGTGGCGCAAATACTCGACATCTTCGGTCGTGAATTCATAATTCGGCATATCACTCCCTTTCCGGGCTGCGTTCGTGCTGCCCGCTTCGGCGGCTGGACGCCAAGCACTCCAGAACTCCCGAAGCTGACGGGTCAGCCTACTCGCTCCGGGTGAACTGCGAAAGACCAAAGGCGTCGCTCATCGGCTAGCGCATGTTCCCGGTATGGCCGAGCGAATAGCGGCCCGGCTGAGGCCAGACCGTCAGGCCATGGGGCTCCAGGCCGACCGGGATGCTCTTGACCGCACCCGTTGCGGTGTCGATGTCGTAGACAGCGTTGTCGAAGCGCCCCGACAGCCACAGCTGTCGCCCGTCCGCAGATACATTCCCCATATCGGGACTACCTCCCCCCGGGATCGACCACGTCTTCTCGACTCTCCGGGACGCAAAATCGATCACCGCGACGCTGCCCCTGCCGTGCGGTGTCCCGCGGGTCGAGTGTGAGCCGCGGTTGGCGACATAGAGCTTAGTGGCGTCACGGCTCGGATAGAGCCCATGCGTACCGACCCCGGTGGGGATGAAGTCGGTCTGTCTGAAGCTGTCCCCGTCCACCAGGTAAACGCCGTCGGCATGCATATCGGCAACAAAAAAGGTCGCACCGTCGGGCGAGACCCTGATGTCCTGCGGCATGCCCCTCCTGCCGAGCCGCAAATAGCCGAGCACCTGGTGATTGACCAGATCGACCTTGACCAGACCGCCACCGCGAAACTCGCAAGTAAAGATCGCGTAGCGTCCGTCGATCGAGAAATCGGCATGGTTGATGCCGGAGCAGCCCGGGGCGGCAATCGACTGCTGCAATGCCATCGTATGCGGATCGCGAAAGTCGAGCCGCTTGCGTCGTTCCGCGACAACGATCGCCGAACGGCCGTCCGGCGTAAAATAGAGGTTGTAAGGGTCGTCAACCGGGATGGCCTGGCCGGGTCGGCCGGCCTCCGGGTCGATTGGGGTCAGGCTTCCGTATCTGCGTCGGTTGCCGTTGTTGGCCACCCACAAGGTCTTCAGATCCCACGACGGGACAACGTGCTGCGGGCTGACACCGACCGGAAAGCGATCCACGACGGCGAGGGTCACCGGGTCGATCACATAGATATTGTTCGACCTTCGGTTCGGCACGTAGATGCGCGCCGGCGCCCCGGCTGCCGCCGGCGCGAGCCGGTCAGCGCCGGCCGCGCCATAGAGGTTGGTCGCATCCGATACCGGTGGCATGCCCGGCACGGTGTCCACCGGACCGGCACGGACCTCGCGCAGCAAGGGGGACTTTGGCTGAGCCCTGCGCATCGTGGAGGATCCAGCCGAACACAACACCCCGCTGGGGTCGTGCGGACCGGGTGCCGGCAGCGCCGCGACCCCTACCCAACCGCAAACCCCCAGCACCGGGACGAGCCAGAGGGCTACGCCCAACCACTGACCAATGTGCTGCCGCACCCCACCCCTCCGAATACCTGATATCATTGCCGGGCGACGGCCTTTCTAATGCTGTCGACCGTCCGCGTCACGATCAGCTCCACACCGAGCTGTCCCAACTGAGGGTTAGAGCGCCTCGGGTCGCCGTGCACGCCGTCGCCGGGCTGCAGTCGATTCGCCCGGACCAGATGCGGATCGAGGGCGAGCATCAATGAGGTGTCGGCAAGCCCCGCATGCGTGCCGACTTCCTCCTCGCCATAGCCCTTGCTCTTTAGCAGCTGAGAGAATTCGGCTTCGCTGGCGCGGTAGTATTCTTCGATAGCGTAAGCGCGAACATCCGTCGCGGCCCACTCCCGATCGAGCCGCGCGGCCACCGCCTTTTCGTCCCGTTGATAGCCGCCGTGATCGCCGAGAAAGACAATGTCGCGAAAGCCAGCGAGCTTAAAGCTGCGCGCCGCGGACTCGAGAACTTTCTGGAAGACATCGTCGGTGATCGTGATCGTACCAGGAAAACGCATGTGCTCTGTTGGTGGATTTATGCCGCCTTCCGGCACGTAGGCGATGACCGGCGCCACCAGCGCGTTACCTAAAGAGCGTGCGATCTTTTCCGAAAGCAGATGCACGCGTCGGTTATGCTTGCCCAGCGCCATGTGCGGGCCGTTCTGCTCGGTGCCGCCAATCGGAACGATGACCGTCGTCTTGCCAGATTTGACGAGGTCTCGCAGCTCTGTCCAAGTCAACTCTTCGAGAAACACCGAATCGGGGGCTTGAGCGCGTGCGGCTGGTATCCCGACCAATATCGAGAGCAAGAGAAGCGAGGTTCTTAGCATTAAACTGCGGCTCGAAATAACACCGGCATTAGAAAGCGATGGAGAGCCCCGGTAGACTGGCGACGACAGTAGCGGCGACGGCCCCGAGGACAACAACGAGCCAGGGCGGAACCGCCCACAGAACCAGCAACAGGAAAGCCAGGGTCCCGATTGCGAAATCGGCGGGCGTGAGGATTGCGCTCGTCCAAACCGGCTTGTAGAGCGCTGCCAGCAGCAGGCCTACAACCGCGGCATTGACGCCACGGAGGGCTGATTGAACCATCGGTAGACGCCGCAAGCTATCCCAGAACGGCAACGCACCGATCAGCAGCAGAAACGAGGGTAGGAAGATCGCCACCAGGCATATAAGGCCTCCCAACCAGCCGTTGGGCGCCGCCCCCATAACAGTGCCGAGATAGGCGGCGAAGGTAAAGAGCGGCCCCGGAACTGCCTGCGCGGCGCCGTAACCGGCGAGGAAGGCGTCATTAGTCACCCAGCCGGGAGGTACCACCTCGGCCTGCAGCAACGGCAGCACCACATGCCCGCCGCCGAACACGAGTGCCCCCGAGCGGTAAAATGAGTCGAAAAGAGCGATCGCATGTGACGGCACTGCCGCCGCCAGCAAGGGCAGCCCGAACAGCAGTATCGGGAAGGCGAGCGCGGCGGCAACCGAGCACGGGCGCGGCACATGGATCGCGAGCCGCGCTCCCAGTGGCATCGCGGGCCCGTTACGCAGCATGCCCCAACCGATCAGCCCGCCGGCGATTATCGCGCCGATCTGGCCCGGGGCGGATGGGACCGCAAGGGCGAGGATCGCCGAGCCGGCCGCGACCGTAGCGCGCTCCCGGTCGGGGCATAGATTGCGCGCCATTCCCCACACGGCCTGGGCGACGACCGCCACGGCGACGATCTTCAGACCGTGCAGCCACGCCGCACGCGAGAGATCGCCAAACGCGGTCACGCCATACCCGAAGAGGATCATCACCAGGGCGGAGGGCGTGGTAAAGCCGAGCCAGGCCGCGAGAGCTCCCGGAAGGCCCGCTCGCAGGATACCGAGACTGATCCCAACCTGGCTGCTGGCGGGTCCGGGTAAGAATTGGCAGAGCGCGACGATGTCGGCAAAAGCCGGCTCGTCAAGCCACCGGCGCCGGTCGACGAATTCAGCCCGGAAATAGCCGAGATGCGCAACCGGGCCGCCGAACGAGGTGAGTCCCAACCGAAGGAAGACGCGGAATACCTCTGACGCCGAGCCGCGCTGACGTTGGGTGACCATTGCCGGCCCCGGGGCCGACACAGGGTCGATCTCGGCTGTCTCTTGCGTCATGCTTGGGTAGCAGGGATGCCGCGACCTGAGCGAATATCGACGAGGGCAACGTTTTGCTCGATCTGGCCGATTTTGGCCAGCGGGTCTTCATAGTGAACGACCCTACCCCGAAAGGGGGAATGCGGCGGAGCACCGAGGCTGCCTATAATCCGCAGCGGCGAACCGTGAGCACGGTTGGCCGGGGGTCTGATGCAGGAGCCGAGAATGCCCCGTTTTACCATCAACGGACATACTCAACAGGTCGATGTCGATCCCGATACGCCGCTGCTTTGGGTGTTACGGGATACGCTCGGTTTGACCGGGACCCGCTACGGCTGCGGCATCGCCCAGTGCGGTGCCTGTACGGTGCATATCGACGGGGTCGCGACTCGGTCCTGCTCGGTGCCGGTCAATGCGGCCGAAGGTGCCCAAGTTACCACGATCGAGGGCCTGTCGCCAAATGGCGATCTGCACCCGGTGCAGAGAGCATGGATCGCGCACGATGTCCCGCAATGCGGCTACTGCCAGAGCGGGATGATCATGGCGGTGGCTGCGCTTCTAAAGGAAAAACCGCAGCCGACCGACGCCGACATCGACGCTGCGATCACCAATATCTGCCGCTGCGGCACCTACGCCCGGATCCGCGCGGCGATCCACACTGCAGCCAAGGCGTGACGTGGAGGAGATGGCCATGACAAATGCGCCGCGGCTGACCCGTCGCTCTTTTGTCGCGAGCGTCGCCACGCTCGGCGGTGGACTGGCACTCGGCTTCCGCCTGCCGACGGGCTCGGCGCCCGCCAGTGCGGCGGGGGGTATTGCCGAAGTTAACGCCTGGGTGGTCGTCGAGCCCGACGACGCGGTCGTCATCCGAGTCGCCCGCTCGGAGATGGGGCAGGGGATCACCACAGCACTACCGATGCTGGTCGCCGAGGAGCTCGAATGTGAGTGGAATAAGGTCCGTGCCGAGTTTCCAACGGCCGACGAAAATCTCCGCCGGCACCGGGCTTGGGGCGACATGTCGACCGGTGGGAGTCGGTCGGTGCGGGGCTCGCAGGAGTACCTGCGCAAAGCCGGCGCTGCGGCGCGGGAGATGCTGATCGCCGCGGCGGCCCAGCAATGGAATGTATCGGCCGCGGAGTGTCAGGCGGCTAAGAGCGTCATCACCCACAAGCCCAGCGGCCGCACCCTCCGCTTTGGCGAGGTCGCGGAAGCCGCGTCGAAACTGCAGCCGCCGGCGGAGCCAAGGCTCAAGGACCCGAAAGACTGGACGCTCGCGGGGACGCCGCAAAAGCGCCTGGACACGATGGACAAGGTGACCGGGAAGCCGATCTTCGGCATCGATGTGCGCGTGCCGAATATGCTCTATGCCGCGATCGTCCAATGCCCGGTGTTTGGCGGTACACCCAAATCATATGACGAGGCCAAAATCCGCGGCCTCAAGGGCGTTCGCCGTGTCGTCCCATTGCCAAATGCGGTAGCGGTCGTTGCCGACAGCTGGTGGCGGGCGAAACAGGCGGTCGACGCCCTGCCGATAGCCTGGGACGAAGGGCAGAGCGGCAAAGTCTCGAGCGCGGATATTGCCGGGTTGCTGCGCGCCGGGCTTGCCGTGCCGGAGGCCGCGGTGGTGCGCAAGGATGGCGATGTCGAGGCCGCGCTCACTAAGGCGACGAAGTACGTCGAGGCTGAATATGCGGCGCCGTATTTGGCCCACGCGACAATGGAGCCGATGAACTGCACGGCGCACGTCACACCGAACCAGGTTGAGGTGTGGGTGCCGACGCAGAGCGGCGAAGGGGCGCTTGCCGCCGCAGCGGCGGCTGCCGAAGTGGCCCCGGAAAAGGTCGTCGTGCACAAGACGATGCTGGGCGGCGGTTTTGGGCGGCGCGGTGCTGTTCAGGACTATGTCCACCAGGCGGTGCTGATCGCCAAGGCAGTCGGGCAGCCGGTCAAGCTCCTGTGGACACGCGAGGAAGACATCCGCCACGATTTCTATCGTCCGGCGGCAATGGTCAAGTTCACCGCGGGGCTCGATCCGTCGGGGATGCCGATCGCCTGGCGGGTGCGGGTCACGAGTCCATCTATCTTTGCGACCCTCTTGCCGCAGCGGCTTGTCAACGGAGTCGATCAGGCCGCGGCCAACGGTTTCACCGACGAGATGGCTTACGACGTACCGAACTATCATGTCGACTACGCGATGCGCACGACGCATGTGCCGGTCGGGTTCTGGCGCTCGGTCAACCATTCGCAAAACGGCTATTTTCGCGAATGCTTTATCGACGAGATGGCGCATGCCGCGGGCCAGGACCCCTACCAATATCGCCGGAGACTGCTGAGCAAGGATCCGGTTCGGCTGGCCGTGCTCGACGCGGCGGCAAGAACGGCCAAGTGGGACACGCCGGCGCCGCAAGGCGTCTCCCGCGGTATTGCCCTCGTCGAGGCCTATGGCAGTCTCTGCGCGCAGGTAGTCGAAGCTTCGGTCGGCGACAAAGGCCAGCTAAAAGTGCGGCGGGTCGTGGCTGCGCTCGACAGTGGCCATGTCGTCAACCCGGCGATCCTGCAGTCACAGGTCGAGAGCGGCATCGTGTACGGCCTGACCGCGGCGCTCTACGGGGCGATCACGATTGAGAACGGTCGGGTGACCCAAGGCAATTTCGACGATTACGAGATGCTGCGCATGGCCGACATGCCGATGGTCGAGACCGTACTGGTGCCCAGCGGCGGGTTCTGGGGTGGCGGCGGAGAGGTGGCGGTGCCGCCGTTGGCTCCAGCACTGTGCAACGCGATCTTCGCGGCGACGGGCAAGCGCATTCGTTCCCTGCCGCTAAAGGATCAGGACCTCAAGCGAGTGTGAGCGGATCGGCGCGCTTATTGGAAAAGTGGGCAAGGGCGCCGAGGGCTGTAACCCTTCTGCTGTCGCTTGTCCTGCCAGTCATGGCCCCGGCGGAGCCGCCGGCCGGCGCGTCTTCCTGTTCGGGATGCCATGCGGTCAGCGCCAGGGTGGAGACGCCGATACCGCGGATCCTCGGTCGCCAGCCGACCGATATCGTGGCGGCGATGCAAGCCTTTCGCAGCGGCGAACGCCCCTCGACGGTCATGGGCCGGATCGCCAAAGGGTTCTCCGATGACGAGATCCGGGTCATCGCGATCTGGCTCGCCGCTCAGCCGGCGGAGGCCCGATGATGCGTACGACGCGCCGCGCATTTTTGCGCGGCGCCGCCGCGTCGGCCGCGCTGCTTCCGGCTCCGGCGCTGGCGCAGGCGCAGCCGCGCGTCATCGTTCTCGGCGGCGGCTTTGCTGGCGCTACTTGCGCCCGAGAACTGCAGCGGGCCGAGCACCGAGCCGCGGTGACGCTCGTCGAGGAAAGCCCGATTTACACGGCTTGTCCGTTCAGCAACTCGGTCATCGCTGGTCTGCGTGAAATCGCTGCCCAGCAGTTTGGCTACGATGCCATCCGCGCCGAAGGCATTGCCGTGTCTCAGGATCGGGCGCGGTCGGTCGACCCGCAGCGACGGCTCGTCTCACTGAGCAGCGGCTCGGCGCTCGGCTATGACCGGCTGGTGTTGGCGCCGGGGACCGACATTCGCTGGGGCGCACTGCCCGGTTACGACGAGGCCGCGGCCGAGCAGATGCCGCACGCCTGGAAGGCGGGCGACCAGACCTTGCTGCTGCGGCGTCAGCTCGAAGGCATGGCGGATGGCGGCACCGTCGTGATCTCGGCGCCTGCCAACCCGTTCCGCTGCCCGCCCGGTCCCTACGAGCGGGCGAGCCTGATCGCCTATTACCTGAAGACGAAGAAGCCGCGTTCGAAGCTGATCGTGCTCGACGCCAAGGACAGTTTCTCCAAGCAACGTCTGTTCCAGGCTGCCTGGCATCAACTTTATCCGGGGCTTCTCGAATGGGTGTCGCTGTCGAATGGCGGCAACGTGACCGAAGTCGATCCGGCGACGCGCACATTCGTTACCGATTTCGCGACTTATAAGGCGGACGTCGCCAATGTCATTCCGCCGCAGCGCGCCGGGCATATCGCCGAAGCGGCTAGTGTCGCGGACCAGACCGGGTGGTGCCCGATCGACCCCGTGAGTTTCGAATCGCGGCTGCAACCGGGCATCCATGTCATCGGCGATGCGGCAATCGCTGGGGCAATGCCGAAATCTGCCTTCGCCGCCAATGCCCAGGCCAAGGTTTGTGCCGCCGCGGTCGCGGCGCTGTTGCGCGATGAGACACCCTCTCCGCCCAAGCTGATCAACACCTGTTACAGCCTGGTGGCGCCCGACTACGGGATCTCGATCGCTGGTGTCTATCATCCGGTCAACGGGCAACTTACCGATGTCGAGGGTGCCGGCGGGGTGAGCCCGGCCGACGCACCCCTCGACTTCCGCGCCCTCGAGGCAAGCTATGCAGAAGCTTGGTTCCGCACCATCACGGCGGAAACCTTCGGCTGACAGGATCGCCGGCGCGGTCGCCGCCGCGCTGTTGGTGTCGGCCGACTTCACGGCTATTGCAGACGAAGGCTCGCTGCGGCCCTACACGATCGTCCGGGGCTCGATCCCGGCGTCTCTGACCGGAGCGGCTGGCGATCCCGCCCGCGGTCGGGCGATTGTCTTGGACCGCCGGCTCGGCGCCTGTCTGCTGTGCCACACCGGTCCTTTTCCCGAGGAGAGGTTTCAGGGGACGCTGGCGCCAGATCTGTCGGGGGCGGGATCACGTTGGTCGGAAGGTCAACTCAGGCTGCGGCTGGTCGATGCGCCCCGCCTCAACCCCGATACGATCATGCCGCCCTACTACCGGGTAGATGGCCTCACCCGCGTCGGCAGCGTCTGGCGCGAAAAGCCGATCCTGACGGCAGAACAGATCGAGGATGTGGTAGCCTTCTTGTCGACGTTGCGCGACTAGTGAGGGGCGTTTGACAGACAAGCGATCGCCGGACCTGCCGACGCGCCGTCTGATCCTACTCACGGCTGCCGGACTCGGTCTTGCGCCGTTAGCCCCACCAGCTCTCGGGACACCGGCTGCGATGGACGAGGCCATCCGCGCACTCGTCGGCGCGGCGACGGTCAAACGCGGCAAGGTCAAGCTCGAATTGCCGCCGATCGTCGAGAACGGCAATACGGTGCCGCTGACCGTCACGGTCGACAGCCCGATGAGCGAGACCGATTACGTCACTGGCATCCATATCTTCAACGAGAAGAACCCGCAGCCCTATGTCGTGGCGTTTGATCTCGGGCCACGTGCGGGCAAGGCGGCGGTGTCGACGCGCATGCGCCTCGCCGACTCGCAACAAGTCGTAGCGATCGCCCGGCTCAACGACGGCAGCTTCTGGTCCGACAGCGCCGACGTCATCGTGACGTTGGCGGCTTGTGCCGAAGGGTGAGAGGCCGATGGCGCGGGTCTTGATCAACCTTCCGGCGCGGGCCAAGCGCGGCGAGCTCATCGAGATCAAGACTTTGATTGCCCACCCGATGGAGACCGGCTATCGCCTCGGTCCGACCGGTGGCGCGATCCCGCGCGACATCATCAACCGCTTTACCTGCACCTATAACGGTGAGGAAGTGTTCCGCGCCGAGCTGTTCCCGGCGATTGCCGCGAACCCGTTCATTACCTTCTTCACGGTCGCGACAGAGAGCGGCGAGATCGTCTTCAGCTGGACCGACGACCACGGCAACACCCAGACCGAGGTCAGACAAATCACCGTCGAATGAGAGCCCTGGTGTTGGCGGCCGTCGCCGCTGCCGTGGCGGCCGCAGCCGCGGAGATCGCACCCCAGGACAGACACTCGGGCTACGACTTCGCCGGTCCCGACACCCGGGCGATGCAGGACGACGATACGGCAAACCCCGGGATGCTGGGGGTGCTGCAAGGCGAGACATTGTGGGCCGCGAAGACCGGAGCCGCCGGCCGCTCCTGCGCCGACTGCCACGGCGATGCGCGAACCAGCATGAAAGGGGTGGCGGCGCGCTATCCGGCGTTTGAGCCGGCGCTCGCCCGCCCGCTCGATCTCGAAGGACGAATCAACCGGTGCCGCAGCGAGCACCAGGGAGCCGAGCCGCTCGCCTGGGAGAGCGCCGATCTGCTGGCGCTGACCGCCTTTGTCGCCTACCAGTCGCGCGGGCTGCCCATCATGGTGCGGGCCGATGCCGAGCTGCGCCCGTTCGTCGATTTGGGCAGCGCGCTGTTCCATCGCCGCCAGGGTCAGCTGAACCTGTCGTGCAGCCAATGCCATGACGACAATTGGGGAAAGCGTCTCGCCGGTGCGGTGATCCCGCAGGCGCACCCGACGGGTTATCCGGTCTACCGCCTCGAATGGCAGAGCCTCGGCTCGCTGCAGCGCCGCCTGCGCAACTGCATGATCGGGGTGCGCGCGGAGCCTTACGATTACAGTGCGCCGGAAGCCGTCGATCTCGAGCTCTACCTGATGGCGCGGGCGCGCGGCATGCCGCTCGAAACCCCGGCGGTGCGCCCGTGACCCCCCGGTTTTTTCCCTGCCGGACAGGGAAACCACGGGAAAAATTTTTTTCAGAGCCGGGCTTCAAATAAAAAATGCCATGCTATTAGTTACTTACGGACGAGTCCGGTTGTTTGGTTGACCGCTGGCAGGGAACCGGCAGGGAAATCTTGACTGAGGTAATCCTCGAGCAACAGGAGATTGCGGATGAAGGTTGCGGGCCTTGAGATCCTGCGCTGCGACGCCGGCTGGCGTAATTATCATTTCCTCAAGCTCACGACCGACGACGGCATCGTCGGCTGGAGCGAGTTCGACGAAGGCTTCGGCTCGCCCGGGGTCGGTGCGGTCATCGAGCGGCTGGCCGCGCGGGTCATCGGGCAGGACGTCTTCGACCACGAGCGGATCTATGCTGAGCTCTATTGCTTCACGCGGCCGGCCGCCGGGGGTGTGGTCGGCGAGGGTCTGGGTGCGATCGAGAATGCGCTTCTTGACGCCAAGGCCAAGGCACTGGGCGTGCCTTGCTACGTGCTGCTCGGCGGCAAGGTGCGCGACCGCATTCCGGTCTATTGGTCGCATTGCGCCACTTGGCGGATCAACCATCCGACCCTCTATCAGCCGGCGATCACCAGCCTCGACGGCGTCAGGGCGCTCGGCGCCGAAGTGCGCGAGAAGGGCTTCACCGCGCTCAAGACCAATATCTTCCTCTACGAGAGTGGGACGCCGCGTGGCTGGCGACCGGGGTTCGGCGTGCCGTTTCTGCCCGAGCTCAATGTCGACAAGCGCGTGCTGAGCAACCTGCGCACCCATCTCGCGGCCATCCGCGAGGGTGCCGGACCCGACATCGACCTGCTGCTCGACCTCAATTTCAACGCGAAGACCGAGGGGTATCTGAAGATCCTGAAGGCGATCGCCGATTTCGACATGTTCTGGGTCGAGATCGACAGCTACAGCCCTGCCGCACTCGGCTTTATCCGGCAGCAGAGCCCGCACCCGATCAGCTCGTGCGAGACCCTGCTCGGGCTGCGCGAGTTCTTGCCCTATTTCCGCGAGCAAGCGATGGATGTCGCGATCATCGACGCGGTGTGGAACGGGGTGTGGCAGGCGATGAAGATCGCCAGCGCCGCCGAGGCATTCGAGGTCAACATCGCACCGCACAATTTCTACGGCCATCTCGCCACGATGATGAATGCGCATTTTGCCGCCGCGGCGCCCAATTTGCGGATTATGGAGATCGACATCGACCGCCTCCCTTGGGACGAGGAGGTGTTCACCGCCGTGCCGCGATTCGAGAACGGCCATTTGGTGGTTCCGTCTACTCCCGGATGGGGCACCGAGCCCGTCGAGGAAGCGATCCGTGCGCACCCGCCAAAATCGCCCGGCGGCCTGCTGCACTACCGGCAGTCTTGAGCGGCGCGCTACGCCCGTGGTCATATTGGCTCTCCGTTGCTCCCTGTTATCGAATTGGCAATTTATCGACTGACAATCAAGGGCTCATCGGATAGATTCCACCACCATCGGGTTCGCGGAGAGGATCGGCCTCAAGCTAAGTCAAGCCGGGACTGGTCCCTATGAGGACGATGAACGTTTGGGGAGCTTTTCATCGGCGCTTCCCCCTTTACGGGAATATTAGGCGCTCGGAAGCACGTGGCCAGGAGAAAGCGCCGGGGTACCGGGGTCAGCGCGAACTCCGGCCGCAGGTTTCGCGCCGAGCGACGAGGCGGAACAATCCCGGGCCCGTTATCAATTCAGTCCGCGTTGATCTGATCGCGGTCTTGAATTGAGCAGCGCGCGTAGGCCGTCAGCCGCTCCAGCAGTTCGGCGGATTGGCCGCAAAGCGGAGAGCGCGACAATCCGTGTTGGTGGGCGCGCGCAAGCAGCTCGCGGACAGCCGCATAATCGTGCTTGCGGCACCTCTGAACGATGGCGAGATCCAGCAGGAGCGGGCAAAGCGCGTTCCGTTCCGCCTCGCTCAGCGCCAGCAACTCGGGCTGCCAATGACCCTGATCCCGATCGAGGGTGGCGATCACGTGATCGAGGAAGTCCTCGTCAAAGCGCGGACCGGCAATTCGCGCCGGCGGCGCTCTCCCCTCTCGCAGTGAAGCGGCGCAGAGAAAGCCCATCACGTAGCCGGTGTGATAGGCCGTCCCGAGCGCGTATCGCGTTTTCTCCCTGCCTTCCAGCTGGTGCAGCCGGTCGGGTCTGGTTGTCCCGCCGGGAAGGACGCCGGCATGATCCTCCACCCCGGTGAGCACACGAAAGCCGAAAGCCGCCGCTGGGCTCCAGGGAGCGCCGGTCAGCGGCCAAGCCATGATCACTTCGCCGGCCAAGTCGTAATCCTCGCCGTCGAGGTATTTTGCCAACAACGACGCCGCTTCCTGCAAGATGACAGCGCGGGGCCGAGGCAAAAACGCCGGCCGAAATCCGAAATCAGTGCAGTACATGACCAAGTGCGTGAAAGCATACGCTTCATCGCGAAAGCCGCCGAGGATGTCGAGCGGCCAGTTCAACACGGAATTGCGCAGGTCACGATGCCAAGCGGGGCCAGGCTCCGCGCCGGTCCACAGCGACTCGACCCACCGCCCCTCGAGCGAGCCCGTGGGCGGGCGCTGCCGGCCTTTGCGTGCTTGTGATGCGAAACACGATCGTAGGAAATCGTCCATCCGTGGATCGGTGTATCCGAGCTTCGACAGCAGAATGTGAGGAACCGCGAAATCCAGGCACAACGCAGGATGCAGCGCCATGTTGAGGAGCGTCTGAGCGGAACGCGCGTGCGGCAGGAGAAGCTCGGCGACCTCGGCGATGCGCGTTGCGATCTGCGACAGGTGGCGAGCCCCCGATGCCGCGTAGATCAGCATCGCCGTCTCCCCGAGGGGCTTCTCGGGCTGAAAACTATTCGCCGGAGACTCTGGGTCTGAGTAGCCCTCGGAGGCGAACCATGTGATCACCCGTTTGGCCAGATCCAAGGCCCGGCATAACCGGGCCGCCAAGTCGGTCTCGTCCCATGCCGCTTCCGAGAGCGCACCGCCCACGGCAGCCAGGGTATGCTCTACGGCTATTCCTGCGCCACCGCCTGTGCGAGCTCGCCCCTGACGATCTCGCCGACGAGCTGCGACGCCTCCGCCGGCGGGATGCACACGAGTATAATATTGAACCGGCTGCCGACGAGGGTCAGCTTGGCACCCGCGGTCGAAGTCGCCAAGCCAGGACCCAACTCGCCCACCAGCCGTCCGATCGCCGCGAAGTCAACGGCTTTCGAGTCGATCAACCGTTTGACGATTTCCTCATTTGTCATCGCGAGTGCTCCTGCCGCGCTGGAAGGGATGCAACAACCACTAGTCGATACTAACCGACATTCCCCGGATTCCCAGTGGTTGAGAACCCAGGATGACTCTTTCGGGCGTCCTTGGCAACGTCAATCCCGGATTGCTGGCGCAGGATAGGACCGAAACTGCCAATTGACTGCGTCGAGCCACCGAAGCGCGCTGCTTTTGCCTGCATCAAGACGCACCTTCCCATCGTGAACCGCACCGCTCGGCCGCAAAGCCCGTCATGCCGGGGCAGGCGGCGCGCGCAGCCGGGGGACCAGCGGCAGGATCTCCGCCAACATCTGCCACGACACGCAACCTCGGCCTCACGGCCTGTGCACGTTTTGATGCGAGCGAAAGCAGAATTTCGGCGGCCTCGTCCTGATCCGCCCTCGGGGAGCTCCCGAGCTCTCTTAATCGCTTCCTCAACGAGTCTTGTCATTGTAATCCTATAGTGCATTCTGCCAAGTAGTTCCACGTCACTCGGTCACGTTGTTCGAGAAGAAGAACTGCATCGCCGGTCTGCTGCGCCAACGGCAAACGTATTTCAAAAATGGAGAAATTGAAGATCGACCGCGGTATCGGCCACATGGGGGCCAATGGCATGCAGTTTTGCAGCAAGGTCGGGGTTGGGATCGAATGTCGAGATTGCCTCATTGGTCGAGAAAAATTGACGCTTTGGCGATAACCGGCCGCGCCGAAGTGCACTGCGATCGAGAAGTATTAAATGTTTGTAGGTGAGCACCGACTAGACATCTCGGCGAGATGACCGAGATCGACATCTGGCGCACTGTCTACCTGATGCTGTGGTGGTACGGTGACACGGCCAAGGAGGAAAGCGTCAGACGGTCCGACAGGTTCGTGGCGGCTGGGTCACCGCGCAACAGATACCAGGTCGTGGTCTTCCCTCGCTGGCGCTGGCGCAGAATCAGCAAGCTTCTGAAGGTGGCGGCCGAGTGGAAGGACACCAGCCTCCGCTATTTGAGCCCCGCGGTGAACCTGGCACTGGCAACGGACGACTACGGCCGAGAGCCGGCAGCGTCGCTCGCCCCGGCGTCCACTGCAAAGGGCTCCTCGAACTGTACACTGCACAAGTCGACCTCGGTGGAACCGCGCTCGACGGCAATGACACCAAGGTGATTATCCTCAGCACTGACAACAGGGTGATTATCGGACGGCCAGTGGGTGTCGTCCGTGGTCACGTCGAATTGGATGACCAAACCACCAGGGAACGGCATGCTCTCGCAAAAAAACGAACGGCGCGCCAGAACCGGTTCTGCGGACGAAACTGGAAGGCCCGGGATCCAACGCTTCAGTCTCACGGTAGATGGTTCCACGGACGAAAGGGCAACGATGCCTGCGACCGCCGTGGCCGAGGCATCCCGACCGGTGCATCAGCCGGGAAAGGCTCGCGACGACGGGTGAGTTGGCGGCAGGCAGTCTATCCCCGGCGTTTCGAGGTGGGCTTGGCGCTGCGAAATACTTGACCAATTTGCACGTTTCTTGGCCGCGACCCACCCATATATAGCGGCTTCAGCGGACTGGCTGGCAGCCGTCGCGCTCGGTCATCCTGAAACGTGGCGGGGGGCAGAGGCCGACCGAATTGGCCTCGCCGACATATCGGATATGTGTGTCCCAATAATGCACTGAGCCCGAATTGAGATCGCGATAGCCTTGAGGCTGGTTCGATGAGCCGACGACGCCGGTTACATGGGCGGTTATATGGATTGGCTTGCCCGTGGCGACATAATGATCTGTTACAATACCGTTTAGACTGGTTCTATAGTGCACGTAAGTTCCATCGCCTCGCATGAAACCATGAACAGCGTGGCTCCGGTCGAGTCGGGCGCGCGCCGCTGCTTCTTTCCAAGCGGCGATAGCCGCCGGCGGTGGCTTGATGGTCTGATCCGCAAAC
>JAFAHQ010000111.1 GCA_019237135.1 Alphaproteobacteria bacterium | reverse complement strand
CGCGCAATGGGCACGTTGGGTCAGGCCGTGGGCGCTCTGCGCCTGGTGCGGGCTGACGATCGGCATCGCCTTGGGGAGCTGGTGGGCCTACTACGTGCTCGGTTGGGGCGGCTGGTGGTACTGGGATCCGGTCGAAAACGCGTCGTTTATGCCGTGGCTCCTGGGGACTGCGCTCCTCCATTCGGCGATCGCCGTCGAAAAGCGCGAAACCTTGCAGCGCTGGACCGTTCTGCTGGCGATCCTGACCTTCGGTATGAGTTTGATCGGCACCTTCCTCGTGCGGTCGGGCGTTCTGACCTCGGTCCATTCCTTCGCTGTCGATCCGAGCCGGGGGATCTTTATCCTGGTCCTGATCGCGCTGGTGATCGGCGGCGGGTTGCTGCTCTACGCGCTCCGAGCGCCTAGCCTCGAAGCAGGCAACGGGTTCGCGCCGGTCAGCCGCGAGGGTGCCCTCGTGTTCAACAATCTGGTGTTCTCGGTAGGAATGGCGACCGTTTTCATCGGCACCTTCTATCCGCTCTTCGCCGAAGTGTGGAGCGGCGTCAAACTGAGCGTCGGACCGCAATATTTCGATGCGACCTTTGTGCCGATCCTGATGCCGGGTATCGTCGCCATGGTGATCGGCCCGATGCTTGCCTGGCGGCGCGGGCATCTCGCCGCGGCCCTGCGTCGCCTCGCGCCGGCGCTCATCGGGGCGCTCCTTTCTCCCGTGGTCGTCTTCCTCGTCAACCAAACCGCGCCTCCAGCAGCGCTGGCGGGAGTGGCGCTCGCGGTCTGGGCGATGCTCGGTGTATTGACCGACCTCGCCGATCGCAGCGGCCTTGCACGACTGTCGCTGCATGCTACCTGGCGCCGGCTATGCCATCTGCCACGCGGCACTTGGGGCTACGCGACAGCCCATTTTGGCGTCGGCGTGCTGATCGCCGGGATCGTCGTCTCGACTGCGTGGCGCAGCGAGCGGATCGAGACCATGCATGCCGGGGACTCGCTGGAGATTGCCGGCCGTATCTTGCGATTTGTCGGGGTGACCGAAGGCGATGTCGCCAACTATCACGTTGAGCGCGCGCAGATCCTCGTCGAGCGGCCCGGCGCCGCAGCAATGACCCTCTATCCCGAGCGCCGCTGGTATCCTGTAGCGCGCAGCCAAACGACGAATACGGCGATCTCGACCAACGGTTTTGGCGACCTCTACTTGGCGCTCGGCGATCCCGACGGTCAGGGCGGCTGGGTGTTGCGGGCGTATTACAACCCGCTGGTTCCGTGGATCTGGTTTGGCGCGATCCTTGCCGCCCTGGGCGGCCTCGTGTCGCTCAGCGACCGGCGCATGCGCATGCGCCTGCCGACGGCCCGGGCGCCGGTCACTATAGCCGCACGACCGGTGGACACTTGATGATTGTTCGTGTGCTGTTCGCGGCTTTGCTGCTCGTCGCGATCATGGGTCCTTCGGTGTACGCGGTCGAACCTTCGGAGCGGCTCGCCGATCCGGCGCTCGAGGCGCGCGCCCGCGCGCTCAGCAAGGAGCTGCGCTGCCTCGTCTGCCAGAACCAGTCGATCGACGAATCGAACGCGGATCTCGCTCACGATCTGCGTCTGCTGCTGCGCCAGCGCCTGGCCGCCGGCGACAACAATCAGCAGGTCCTCGATTACATCGCAGCTCGATACGGTGTCTTCGTGCTGCTCGACCCGCCCTTCGCACCGCTTACCTGGGTTCTGTGGTTGACACCACCCGTGCTGGTGTTCGGTGGGGGCGGCTTGCTGCTGCTCAGGGCGCGGCGCCGGCGCCTCGAACCGTCGGTACCGGACTTGACCCATGACGAAAGCGCACGCGCCGCGCTGCTGCTGAGCAAGCCAAGATGATCTGGTTCTGGATCGTTGCCGCGTTGCTCATCCTGGTGGCATTGGCCGCTCTCTTGTGGCCTCTCATATCGCGAGCCGGCCGCGGTGCGGGCGAAGGCGAGGCTGCCGTCGCGATGTTCCGCCGTCAGCTTGCGGATATCGACACGGAGCTCGCACAAGGGAGGCTCGCTTGCGACGAGGCCAGCGCCACACGGACCGAGATCACCCGACGAATGCTGGCGGCCGCCGATCGGGAACTCGAAGAAGTTGATCTCGCCGCGGCCAACCCGACAGAGGCTGCGTTGCGCGTCGGCGCCGCAGTCGGTGTTGCGGGCCTGTTGCCAGTGGCGGCCCTCGTAATCTATTTCGCGGTCGGCGCACCCGCGGTGATCAATCCGCCGGCAACTGCGGAGACCGCGCGCGGAACGGGTCCACACGATGCGACGGAACTCGCCGCCGCGGCGGATCAGCTGAAAGCGCGCCTCGAGCGCGAGCCCGACCATCCCGAAGGCTGGGTCCTGCTCGGTCGGACGTTGGCCTCACTGCAGCGCTTTGGCGAGGCGCGTGATGCCTATGGTCGCGCGATTACCTTCAAGCCCGACGAGCCTCAGCTGCACGCCGAACTGGGCGAGGTCCTCGTGCTCGCCGCCGGAGGCACCGTGACGCCTGCGGCGGAGGCCGAGTTTACCAAATCCGCCAACGACCCGCGTGCCCGCTTTTACGGCGCCGAAGCCGCTCTGCAACGCGGCGATAACGCAGCGGCTAGGGCCGCGTTGCAAGCGCTGCTGGCTGATGCCCCGGCCGACGCACCGTGGCGGAAAATCGTCGCGGCGCGGCTTGCTGAAATCGCGCCTGGTGAACCGGAAGCAGGCGCGAAGTCCCCAGCCGGCCCGACCGCACAAGACATTGCGGCCGCCCAATCGATGTCTCCCGAAGAGCGCCAGGCGATGATTCGCAGCATGGTGGAACGCCTCGCTGCGCGGCTCGAGCAGCAGCCCGACGACAAGGAGGGATGGATCCGTCTTGCCCATGCTTATGACGTGCTGGGAGAGACCGACAAGGCCAAAGCGGCGCGCGCGCATGCTGAAGCGGTCGGGTCATCGCTACCTCCTTCGCCCTCCTCCCGCTGAACCCGGACGCGGGCCGGTGACCTCGGAAAGCGCGGTTTTCGCGAGACATCGGCCTGATTTCACGCTACCACCCCAAGGGCGGCTGAAAAGTGATTGGCAATGTCCCTGTCACCGGGCTTGTCCCTTGTCACCGGAGCAACCGGGTTCGTCGGCTCGGCCGTAGCCCGCGCACTTGTGGGAATAGGCCATGATGTTCGTGTCTTGGCCCGCCCCAACAGCGATCGGCGCAACCTCGGCGATCTTTCCGTTGAAGTCGCCGAGGGCTCGTTGGAAGACGCACCATCGCTGGTGCGCGCCCTTGCCGATTGCCGGTATTTATTCCACGTTGCCGCCGATTATCGCCTTTGGGTTACCGATCCCACGCCGATGTTCCGCACGAATGTGGAGGGGACCCGGATCCTGATGAGAGCCGCGCTCGATGCCGGCATTGAGAGGGTGGTCTATACGAGCAGCGTCGCCACGCTCGGTCTGGTTCCCCAGGGGTCGGCTGATGAGCAGACTCCGAGCAACGTCGAAGACATGATCGGTCCCTACAAGCGCTCGAAATATCAGGCCGAAGAGGTGGTCCGCGGCCTGATCAGCAGGCGAGCATTGCCCGCGGTTATCGTCAATCCTTCGACACCGGTCGGACCGCGCGACCGTAGGCCGACACCGACCGGTCGCCTCATTCTCGAAGCGGCGCGCGGGCATATGCCGGGCTATGTCGAGACCGGTTTGAACATAGTTCATGTCGACGACGTCGCCGCCGGCCACCTGGCGGCGGCGGAGCTGGGACGCGTCGGAGAGTGTTATATCCTTGGCGGCGAAAACCTGCCCCTTGCGAAGATCCTCGCGGAAGTGGCCCAGGCGGTCGGCATACGGCCCCCGCGGATTCGGGTTCCATATTCCATGGCCTATCCCGCGGCGATCGGGGCTGAGCTCATCGCGCGGCTGAGCGGCAAGGAACCCTTCATCACGCTCGACGGGGTTCGGATGGCGCGAAAGAAGATGTATTTCACTTCAGAAAAGGCCTCTCGCGAGCTGGGCTACGCGCCGCGTCCAGCGCGCAATGCGATCGCCGACGCCATCGGCTGGTTCAAGGCGAGCGGATACCTCCGATGATCGCGGAACCGGCCGAGCTGCGGGACGAGGCTGTCCGTGGGGTCGAGACCCCGTCGGGTAAAGGCCGCAGCGCAGAGAATTTCCCGGTCGGCTCTCTCTTGATCCGCCGCGACCTGCGGCCACATGTGCACGCCTTTTACCGGTTTGCCCGAAACGCTGACGACATTGCCGACAACCCTGCGCTGACCGCCGAAGAGAAGATTCGCCGCCTCGACCGCATGGCAGCTATCCTCGACGGCACGCCGGGTGGAGATTCGCCGACCGCTGCGGCAATGCATAAGAGCCTGGTCGAGACGCGGATGACTGCGCAGCATTGCCACGATGTGCTGCGCGCCTTTCGCCTGGATGCGACGAAGCGGCGCTATCGCGACTGGAACGATCTGATGGCGTATTGCCGCTATTCGGCCTCGCCGGTTGGGCGGCAACTGCTCGACCTTCACGGTGAGAGCCGGGAGACATGGCCCGCCTCCGACGCGCTGTGCTCGGCGCTGCAGGTGCTCAACCATCTGCAGGATTGCGCCGATGACTACAGCGTGCTCGACCGGGTCTATCTGCCGATGACGGATCTCGCAGCGGAAGGAATCGGCGTCGAAACGCTGGCAGCCCGAGCGTCCTGCCGCAGATTGCGTCGAGTGCTGGACAGCATGCTCGACCGCACCGACGCGCTGGTCGCGACCGCACGTGGCTTGGCGCCGCAAGTCGTCTCATCGGGGTTGCGTTGGGAATCTGCAGTCATTGTCGAACTCGCAACGCGCCTGCTGCGCCGATTGCGTCGCGGTGACCCCTTGGCGGATAGGGTCAGGCTGAAAAAGTCCGATTTCATGGTCGCCTTTGTGATTGGCGTGCTGCAAGGCTTCCGATGATGAACGATGTCTCATTCGGCGCCGTCGCAGAGCGGGCGGGCGACGCGATGCTGCATCAGACGATCCGGCATCGGGTCGAGGCGGCTGGGACTTCGTTTTATTGGGCGATGCGCCTACTGCCGAAGCATCGTCGGAACGCGATGTATGCGGTCTATGCATTTTGCCGAGAAGTCGACGACATCGCCGATGATGAGCGGCCGGTCGAGCACAAAATTGCGGCCCTCGCCGCCTGGCGCGAGGAAATCGACGCTCTCTATGCCGGACATCCGCGCCACGTCGTCGCCCAGGCACTGAGTAGGCCGGCGGTACACTATCATCTGCGCCGGCGAGATTTTCTGGCCGTCATCGACGGCATGGAAATGGACGCGCGCGAAGATATTCGCGCTCCAGATTTTGCGACGCTCGACCTCTACTGCGCGCGGGTCGCGAGCGCGGTCGGCCATCTCTCGGTTCATATCTTTGGCGATCCGAGCGAGGCTGCCCATGCGGTTGCGGAGTCGCTCGGCCGGGCTCTGCAGCTGACCAATATTTTGCGCGATCTCGACGAGGACGCCGGCCGCGGGCGGCTTTATCTGCCGCGGGAGGTTCTCGACCGGCACGGAATACGCGAAACCGACCCGATAACAGTCTTACGCCATCCGGCGCTGCCTGCGGCCTGTCGCGAGCTTGCCGCGATCGCCGAGGAACACTTCCGGGAGGGCAGGCGCGCGATGGAGCGTTGCTCGCGCGGTGCGATGCGACCCGCCGCGGTAATGGCCGCGATCTACCGTGCGACACTTTCGGCCCTGTTGCGCTCGGGGTGGCGCGACCCCGGGGGGCGCGTGAACCTGTCAAAGCCACTTAAGCTCTGGCTGGTGTTGCGGCACGGTCTCGTATGATAAGGGGCTTGGGTACCGTGCATGTCGTCGGCGCCGGTCTCGCCGGCTTAGCGGCTGCGGTCAGGATTGCCGTCGAGGGCGGGGGCGTGCGGCTATATGAAGCTGGCCTTCACGCCGGCGGACGCTGCCGTTCTTATCTGGATGCAGAACTCGGTTGCCGCATTGACAATGGCAACCATCTCTTGCTCGCCGGCAACCATCGCGCACTCGGCTACCTGGAACGGATAGGCGCGCTCGATACGCTCGAGGGTCCGTCGGATGCAGCCTTTCCTTTCGTAGATGCCAAGACCGGGCGTCGTTGGACGTTGCGGCCGAACCGCGGTGTCCTTCCGTGGTGGATCTTGAGTGCAAAGAGACGCGTGCCAGGGACGCGAGCAGCTGATTATCTAGCTGTCCTGGCGTTACGGCGAGCCGACCCGTCGACGACAGTGGTCGAAGCGCTCGACGGAGACCAGGAAGTGTTCCGCTGCTTGTGGGAGCCGCTCGCGGTGGCTGCGTTGAACACATGTGCCGATCGCGCGTCGGCCAGGCTGTTTTGGCGAATCCTCGCGGAAACTCTCGGGTGCGGTGGCGAAGCGTGCCGCCCCCTAGTGCCGCGCGACGGGCTTTCGGAAACCTTTGTCGACCCGGCGCTCGCCCGCCTGCGCGCGCAAGGCGCCGAAATCTGCTTCGGTGCCCGGCTCCGGGCTGTGCATTTCGCCTTGGATCACGTCACGGAACTCGAGTTTGATACGGGCCCAGTTGGGCTCGGCCGCGGCGACAGCCTGATCCTCGCCGTGCCTGCGGCAGTAGCGGCTCGGTTGGTTCCAGCCCTCACGGTGCCCGATGTTTATTCCCCGATCGTCAATGCGCATTTTCGTTGTGCTGTGCCAGCGAGCTCACCGTACTTCGTCGGGATGATCGGCGGTAACGCCGAGTGGATCTTTCGCAAACGGGAGGGGCTGTCCACGACAGTGAGTGCCGCGGACACGGTCGTCGACCGGCCAGCAGAAGAGCTACGCGACCTGCTGTGGCGCGACGCAGCTCTCGCATATCAGCTCCCGCCGCATCCCGTCCCACCAGGGCGGATCGTCAAAGAGCGCCGGGCGACCTTTCTCGCCAGTCCCGCGCAGCTGCTGCGCCGCCCGGGACCGACGACACGGTGGAAGAATCTTTTACTGGCCGGCGACTATGTTGACACGGGGTTGCCCGCTGCGATCGAAGGCGCTATCGCCTCCGGCTTTACGGCAGCAAGGCGGGCGTTCGAGGTGGCTGGAGCACCGCTAAGAAGCGACCGTCACTGGGCGACACGCGTAACATCGAAGACCAGCGAAAACGGCAGCGCGCCCTTCCATGAATGACGGACTGACCGCGAGCCAATCGGCGGTAGCGAGCTGCCGGGTCCGTGCACCGGGGCTCGAAGACGCCGTGTTCCGCGCCAGCGAATCATTACTCGCGCTGCAGCGGGCGGACGGCCACTGGGTCTTCGAGCTAGAGGCCGACGCGACGATACCCTCAGAATACATATTGCTGCAGCATTATTTAGGCCGCGTCGAGCCGGAGCTTCAGGCTCGCATCGCCCGGTATATTCGGGCGGCACAGGGCGCGGACGGCGGTTGGCCGCTGTTCTATGGTGGCGATCTCGATGTCAGCTGCTCGGTCAAAGCCTATTTCGCACTAAAGGCGGCGGGCGATCCCGTCGACGCGTCGCACATGGCACGGGCCCGTGCCGCAATATTGGCGCGGGGCGGGGTCCGCCGCTGTAACGTGTTCACCCGGATCACATTGGCATTGTTCGGCGAGCTACCATGGCGGGCGGTTCCGGTCATGCCGGTCGAAATCATGCTATTGCCTAGCTGGTCGCCGTTTCATATCGCCAAGGTCTCCTACTGGTCGCGCACCGTTCTGGTACCTCTGCTCGTGCTGATGGCAGTGAGGCCGCGCGCCCGCAATCCCCAGGCCGTGACGATCCGCGAATTGTTCGTCGAACCGCCAGAACTGGTGCGCGACTGGATCTCTGGCCCTTCGGGGTCGCCTCTCTCGCTGGCTTTCGGAATGCTAGACCGGTTGTTGCGAAGAACCGAGCCGTATTTCCCTGTGGATGCAAGGCAACGAGCAATCGAGAAGGCCGTTGCCTTTGTCAGCGAACGCCTCAACGGCGAAGACGGCCCCGGCGGGATTTTCCCGGCGATCGTGAACGCCGTCATGATGTTCGATTGTCTCGGATATGCGGCCGATCATCCCGATTATCAGACCGCGTTGGCCGCGATTCGAAAGCTCCTCGTTCTCGACGGCGAGCGTAGCTATTGTCAGCCCTGCCTCTCCCCAGTCTGGGACACCGCCCTCACCTGTCATGCGCTGATGGAGGTGGGTGATGCGCGCCTCGAGCCGGCGATTCGCCGCGCGCTCGACTGGCTTGAGACCAAGCAGGTGCTGGAGCATACCGGCGATTGGGCGGCGACCCGTCCCGGGATTCGGCCTGGCGGCTGGGCTTTCCAATATGAGAACCCGTACTATCCCGATCTCGACGACACGGCTGTTGTCGCGCTCGCCCTCGACCGCTTCGATTCCGCACGGTACCGCCGGGCTATCAACCGCGCTGCCGAATGGGTCGTCGGCATGCAGAGCCGAAATGGCGGGTGGGCGTCCTTCGATGCCGACAACACCCATTACTATCTGAACCATATCCCGTTCGCTGATCATGGCGCATTACTCGACCCGCCGACGGCTGATGTTAGCGCCCGATGCCTCGGGTTCCTCGCACAAATCGGCTATGCTGCCGATCACCCCGCTCGATCCTCGGCGATCGAATATCTCCGGCGTGAACAGGAGCCCGACGGCAGCTGGTTCGGCCGGTGGGGCACGAATTACATCTATGGAACCTGGTCAGTGCTCGCGGCTCTTAACGCCGCCGGTACTGAGCCCTCCTCATCGGCAGTCAGGCGGGCAGTCGACTGGCTGCTTTCCCGGCAACACAAAGATGGCGGCTGGGGAGAAAGCTGCAACTCCTATTTTCCCAATGCGCCGCACGGCGACGCACCGTACAGCACTGCGTCGCAGACGGCGTGGGCCTTGCTCGGTCTGATGGCAGCGGGGCAAGTCGAGCACCCGGCGGTCGCCCGTGGCATCGCCTATCTGATCAATTCGCAGGACCGTGATGGACACTGGGGCGAGCTCTGGTTTACGGCCGTCGGCTTTCCACGCGTGTTTTATCTACGCTATCATGGCTATCATGCTATCTTCCCACTTTGGGCGCTCGCTCGCTACCGTCGATTGACGACAAAAAACTCTCTGCAAGTAGAGCTCGGCATCTGATACCCGACTGGTTCGCGCCGACTGGAGCGGATATCGGAACCGGCGTGTCGACGGGACCGTTTCTGCTTGCAGGAGCAGGAGACGCCCTCACGTTTCAGGTACATGCCGTTTGGTGTGGATCCGCGCGTCTGTATCGGCGCTCAGTTCGCGGTCACCGAACTAACGCTGCTCTTGCCGATCATGGTTCGGGCCTTTTGGCCAAGGCTCGCCGAACCGCGCATCGCCAGGCTAGTCGGGATCATCCGCACTCAGCCTGATAATCCCCCACCTATGCTGCTGCAGCTTCGCGGGGAGCCAAAAGCCGCGGCGCTTTGTCCGTAGCCAAAGTCCCTTTCTCCGGGTAGAGAGGTGCCAGAACCGGCCCCATGGCCTGGGCATCACTCTCTCGTATTTGGCGGATTACCCAAAAGCGGGATAAGTTTAGTAAGCTGGCACAACCCCTTCGCTTACGGAGGGTTGTACCTCAGAAAGTAATGGGAGCTTTGCATGCATCGACCCGCTACAGTGCTATGCACATCGGGCCTTGCGGTCGAAGCGAAGATCGCACGGGCGGCGGGATTTTCGGTCGTAGTGAGAGCCGGAGATCGGGATCGCACCACCGCGCGCGTCGGCGCGGCGGCCGCGCAAACCGATTGCCTCGTCAGCTTCGGCATTGCCGGCGGGCTGGCACCGGGACTAGAGGCCGGAACGGTGGTTGTTTCCGGCGAGGTCGTTTCGGAAAGACACCATTGGGCGGTCGGATCGCAATTTATGCGGCGGCTCAGCGATTTCGCACACTCGATCGGCGCCGCGCAAGGGCCGGTATTGGGTGCCACCTGCATCCTCGCGACCCGGACCGAAAAGAAGCGTGCTTGGGCCACCACCAATGCTCTCGCCGTCGACCTCGAAAGCGAGATCGTGGCGCGCACAGCGACGGCGCTTGGCATTCCGTTTATTGTCTTGCGCTCGATTGCCGACACCGCGCGACGGGATCTCCCGCCGGCGTCGCTGGTTCCGCTTACCGCGGACGGGAAACCCGATCTATTGGCCGTCCTTGCCTCCGTCCTGCGTCGGCCATTCCAGGTCGCTGGAATGATCGGGCTGGCACGGGAGACAGCGGTCGCGCTGTCCGCGCTAATCGGCCCCGCTCGGGCTCTGCGCTCGCTTGTCGCTACCGCCTAGGCGAGCCATCGCCTCTTCCACGTGATCGGAGAAGACGTATCTTGCTGGACGTTGCCGACTAAGTGAAATCTCGGGCGCCATATCGCCCTCGGTACGGATGCCGTGGAGTGCGAGCTTTGCGGCCTTCAAGGGATTGCGGACCGAGTCCATGACCGCTGTTGCCTCGTAGCCGCTATGCACCATACAGTTGGCACATTTCTCGTAATTTCCGGTGCCGTAGGCACCCCAATCGGTCTCCTCCATCAGCTCCCTGAACGTCTTGGCATAACCCTCGCCGAGGAGATAGCAGGGTCGCTGCCAGCCAAAGAAATTTCGCGTCGGGTTGCCCCATGGGGTGCAAGTGTATGACTGATTACCTGCAAGAAAGTCGAGGAACAGAATCGATTGATTGAACGACCAGCGACGCGCCCCGCGTCTGAAGATGCCGCGGAATAATTCCTTGGTACGCCAGCGGTTCAAGAAGTGCTCCTGATCTGGAGCCCGCTCATAGGCATATCCTGGAGACACAGTGATCCCGTCGATACCGATTTCGGTAATCGCGTCGAAAAATTGTGCCACGCGCTCCGGCTCCGCCGTGTCGAATAAAGTCGCATTTATATTGACGCGAAAGCCCCGCGCCTTGGCTAATTCGATCGCAGCGACGGCGCGGTCGTAGACGCCCTCCTGACACACCGAGCGGTCATGGTTTTCACGGTCACCGTCGAGATGAACTGTCCAGGCGAAATATGTGCTAGGGCTAAATAGTTCGATCTTCCTCTCGAGCAGCAGGGCGTTGGTGCAGAGATAAACGAATTTCTTGCGCGCGATAATGCCCGCAGCGATTTTGTCGATCTCGCGGTGAAGAAGCGGCTCGCCGCCCGCGAGCACCACGACGGGGGCACCACACTCGTCAACGGCATCGAGGCATTCATCTACGCTCAAGCGTTGATTGAGGATAGCGTCAGGGTAATCGATCTTGCCGCAGCCTGCGCACGCCAGGTTGCAACGGAACAGGGGTTCTAGCATTAAGACGAGCGGATATCGCCTTACGCGCTTCAAGTGCCGGCTGACGACATAGGCGCCTACCCGGATCGCTTGGCGCAGCGGAACGGCCACGACGCACTCTCCTCAAAAATCACGACGGCAGCATACTTTCGCCAGCGACATCGGAAAGCTGCAACGGCATCCTGAAGCGCACGTTCTCGGTAACGCCCGGGAGCACGGAAAGTTCGATTTCCGCCAGCTCACGCAACCGGGCAATCAAATCCTCGACGAGCACCGCGGGAGCGGACGCACCAGCGGTGATGCCCACCGCCGACACCCCATCGAGCCAGCGCGGATCGAGCGCACGTGCATCCTCGATTAAGTAGCTCGCCACACCGCTTTCGGCGGCGATTTCGCGCAAGCGATTGGAATTCGAGCTGTTGGGAGCGCCGACGACGAGGACGACATCGACGATTCGAGCGAGTTCCCGTGCGGCCCTCTGACGGTTTTGTGTCGCGTAGCAAATGTCTTTGGTGTCGGGGCCAACGATCGAGGGAAACCGTTCCTTAAGGGCTTCGATAACGGCGCGTGTGTCGTCTACGCTGAGCGTCGTCTGGGTGATAAAGGCGAGTTTTTCGGGGTCGGCGACCACGAGCCCCACGACCTCTTCAGGGGTCGAAATCAGATGCACCCGGCCGTTGATTCGTCCCATCGTGCCCTGGATTTCGGGGTGGCCGGCATGGCCGATCAGGACGATCTCACGACCTTGGTTGGCGTAGCGCTGTCCTTCAATGTGCACTTTCGAGACCAGCGGACAGGTCGCATCAATAACCGGAAGACCGCGCCTGCCAGCGCGTTCCTCGATAGCGCTGGCGACTCCGTGGGCGCTGAAGATAGTGACCGAGCCGGAAGGGATCTCCTCGATCTCGTCGACGAAGCGCGCGCCCTTGGCGCGCAATCGCTCGACCACATGCCGGTTGTGAACAATTTCGTGACGCACATAGATCGGCGGGCCGTATTTTTCGAGCGCGCGCTCGACGATCTCGATCGCTCGTTCGACCCCCGCGCAGAATCCTCGGGGTTGGGCTAACACGACCCGCATATCCTGGCCTCGCTGCACCGAACCGGCGGGCCGAAACGAGCCCGCTTGTTTCAGCATTCCCCACGCTGAAGCACCGCATCCCTGCCACAAATCATTCCGCCCTGCACGCGCAATCGTAGAACATCCGCTATCCAGGGGGTCGAGAGTGGGTTGGAGTCGTTAGCGGGGTCGGCAGATCGGCCACGGCACAAACGATCGGCTTTCCACTCGATCTTGGGTTATTAGTTTGCTGGTGGATCAAGCGGCGCGAGACGCACCGCCGGCAACGGCGCGTTTGCGGGGCATGACCTGCCTCGCGCCCCGTCTAATATCCATCCTCCGGCGCAGCGTCTCCCGGCCGCGCGACAGGCGCGAGCGAACAGTGCCGATCGGGACGCGGAGAATCACGGCAACCTTCTCGTAACTCATCCCCTCAAGACCCACGAGCAAGATCACCTGCCGCTGCTCCTTCGGAAGGGTGGCAATCGCGCGCTCGAGGTCACGCAGTTGCAACGAGGCCGTAGCTTTGGGCGGAATGGTGAGGATCGGCGCGACGTCTTCCACCGGAACGCGGACACCCTCCCTTGTCAAGCTTCGGACATCATTGACATGTTGATTGTGGAGGATGGTAAACAGCCAAGCCCGCAGGTCGGTCCCTGGCTGCCAGAGATGTTGTTTAGCGATCGCGCGCACCAGGCAGCTCTGCACCAGATCATCAGCGCGCGACGCATCCCGCGTCAGCGCCCGTGCGTAGCGCCGCAGTCGCGGGATCTCCATCTCGAGCAGCTGAGCAAGATCGCTCATCTTCGTCACCTTTGCGGTTCCAGCCTCAGGTAGCGCGAGGCCGCTCGACGAGTTCGATATAGTGCTGCAGCGTAAATCTGTCGGTGACATCTTGTTATTTTTTGTAAAATTTGTGTCCACGCTGTCACTCCGGCGCCAATTACGTGAGCAATATGATACAAATGAACCGCTAGGCCTTGATTAGTTCCGTCACTATAGCCTAGCCTATGGTTGTCTATCGATTCAACGAGCCCGCAGATCTGGCGATAGGATTGAATTTATTAACGAGACTTAATTCACGGGTCCTCACTTCGGCCGCTCGGGCGCCGACTTTCTCGGGCCTCATCAGATGCAGACGACGTTGGGACCATGCACTTGAGGGTGACGCGAGCTGCCGGATGTGTCCGATGACGGGGTTCGACGGGCTGTGGTACTTGATGAACAAGGGTGTTCCTAGATGCGGGGGTTCGGCTCGCACGCTTACTTAGGCTGTTTTCATGAGCCTGACGTTAGCCATCGCGATCGTGCTCGTTCCGGGTTGGGTGTATCTGCTCGCCGAAGCGGTCGCTGCGGTCCGCTTTGCTCGGCGCGGTTTGCCAATCCCACGCGAGCGGCCGCCGATCTCAGTATTAAAGCCGCTACACGGCGAAGAGCCGGGGCTCTACGAAAACCTCCGGTCGTTCGTCGAGCAGGACTACCCCAGCGTGCAACTCGTGCTCGGGGCGAACGACACGAAGGACGGCGCGCTGCCGGTCGCCGACGCGCTGATTCGCGGCATTCCTGCGGCCGATATCACGCTTGTCGTCGGCGCTCCCAACAGGGGCAGCAATCTGAAGGTGGCCAATCTCGAAAACATGCTTCCCGCAGCTCGCCACGACACCCTGGTAATCTCCGATAGCGACATGCGGGTGGATCAGCGTTACCTCGGAGCGGTTACTGCGCCACTCCACGATCTCTCGGTCGGTCTCGTCACTTGTCTCTATGAGGGCGTCTCGACCGGGGGCCCGTGGTCCGAGCTGGGAGCTTTGCAAATAAATTTCGGCTTTCTTCCGAGCGCGCTCGTGGCCGCCGCTTTGGGTATCGAGCGCGGCTGCTTCGGCGCGACAATCGCGCTGCGGCGCGAGACCCTCCGCCGAATCGGCGGGTTCGCGCCCCTGCGAGACGAGCTTGCCGACGACCAGCGGATCGGCCAAGCGGTAAGGTCGCTCGGGCTGGCAGTGGTGCTGTCCCGCTACCTCGTAAAGGCCCGCGTGTCCGAGTCGTCCTTTGCAGAGTTGTGGCGCCACGAGCTGCGCTGGGCGCGCACAGTGCGGACGATCACCCCCACCGGCTTTGCAGGATCCGTTTTGACCCATGCCGTGGCGATTGCCGCGCTCGGCGCCGTAGGGAGCGGATTTGGCTTGACCTCGTCGATCTTTCTTGGGATTTCGCTGCTGCTGAGGTGGGCCACGGCAGGGGTGATAGCCAGCGCCCTCGGCTTCGCGGCCATCGGACTCTGGCTGCTCCCCATGCGTGACGCTTTGTCCTTCGCTGTGTTTGTCGCCAGCTTTTTTGGACGAACGGTTTTCTGGCGGGACCAGCTGTTCCAAGTCGAGCCGAGCGGCCGCATGTCAGTCGACGGAGATCAAACCCCATGATGAAGACGCTGTTTCTCCATCCGCCTTCGTTCGACGGTTTTGATGGCGGCGCAGGCTCACGCTATCAGGCCAAGCGCGAAATCCGTTCCTTCTGGTATCCGACTTGGCTTGCCCAGCCGGCGGCACTCGTTCCCGATAGCAAGTTGATCGACGCACCGCCGGCGCGGCTCAAGCTCACCGATGTGCTGCCGGTCGCGGGTGGGTACGAGCTCGCGGTGCTTCATACGTCGACACCGTCCTTCGCCTCCGACATCCGGGTCGCCGAAGCGTTGAAGGACGAGAACCCACGGCTGAAGATCGGCATGGTCGGCGCAAAGGTCGCCGTCGAACCTGAGGGCAGTCTAGAGGCTTCCTCGGCCATCGACTTTGTCGCCCGCGAGGAGTTCGATTTCACGATCAAGGAAATCGCGGAGGGTCGTCCGCTCGGTGCGATCGACGGCCTGAGCTTCCGTGGCCCGAACGGCGTAATTACCCACAACCCCGACCGGGCGGTTCTCGAGGAAATGGACCGCCTGCCCTTCGTCACCGAAGTCTACAAGCGCGATCTGCGGGTCGAGGATTACTTCATTGGCTATCTGAAACACCCTTATGTCTCGCTCTACACCGGCCGCGGATGCCGGTCGAAATGCACATTTTGCCTGTGGCCGCAGACGGTCGGCGGGCACCGCTATCGGGTCCGCAGCGTCGCCCATGTGGTCGAGGAAATTCGTCTCGCTAAGGGTTACTTCCCGCACATCAAGGAGTTCTTCTTCGACGACGACACCTTCACCGACGATCGCCCGCGCGCCGAAGCGATCGCGCGTGAATTGGGAAAGCTTGGCGTGACCTGGTCGTGCAACGCCAAGGCCAACGTGCCGCGCGCCACACTGGAAGTCATGCGCGACAACGGGCTGCGCCTGCTGTTGGTCGGCTACGAGACAGGCAACCAGCAGATCCTCAACAACATCAAGAAGGGGATGCGCATCGACATCGCCCGACGCTTCACCAAGGATTGTCACGAACTCGGGATCACGATCCACGGCACCTTCATCCTCGGCCTGCCTGGCGAAACCAAGGAGACGATCGAGGAGACGATCCGTTTTGCAGCCGAGATCAACCCGCACACGATCCAAGTCTCACTCGCCGCTCCTTACCCCGGCACCTACCTCTATCGTCAGGCGGTCGAGAACGGCTGGCTCGACATCGGCCATGCCGAGCTGATCGACGAACGCGGGGTGCAGATCGCGCCGTTGCACTACCCGCACCTCTCGCATACCGAGATCTTTGAGTCGCTGGAGACCTTCTACAAGCGTTTCTACTTTCGCCGAAAAAAGATCGCCTCGCTGGTCGCCGAAATGGCCAGCAGCCCGCAGATGCTCCGCCGCCGTCTGCGCGAAGGTGTGGAATTCTTCCAGTTCCTGCGCAGCCGGGAGATGGCGAGCTGAGGCGGCTGATCGTTTGCGCCGACGATTTCGGGCTCGACTCCGCTGTCAACGAAGCAGTCGAAGAAGCACATCGCCATGGAATCCTGTCGACCGCGAGCCTGATGGTCGGGGGCGAGGCGGCGGCCGATGCAGTGGCCCGCGCCCACCATCTACCCGAGCTCCGTGTCGGCTTGCATCTGAACCTGGTCGACGGTCGTCCTATCCTGCCCGCGATCGAGGTCCCGCAACTCGTCCGCGGGAACGGCGTGTTCGACCCGAACATGGCCCGCGCCGGCGTCCGATTTGCCACTCTCCCGGGTGCCCGGCGCCAGCTCGCGGGCGAGATCCGCGCGCAGTTCGAAGCGTTCCGCGCGACCGGTCTGTCGCTCGACCACGTAAATGCCCACAAGCATATGCACCTTCATCCCAGCGTCGCTCGGCTGGTGATCGATATTGGGCGCGACTACGGCATGAAAGCCGTGCGGGTCCCGTCGGAGCCGGTCGTGGTGCTGCGCCGTGCTTTTCCCGACGAGCACTACCGGACGCCGCTCTACCGCCCTTGGGTCGTCGCGTTGCGCCAGCGATTGCAGCGGGTCGGGCTTCGCACCAACGACCACCTGTTTGGTCTTGCCTGGAGCGGCCGCATGGTCGAAGCCCGAATCCTAGGGCTGATCCCGCATTTGCCGGATGGCGTCAGCGAGATCTATTTCCATCCCGCGGCGGAGCGCACCCCGTCCTCTGTGCCGGCGATTCGCGGCTATCGACGCGCTGAAGAGCTTGCGGCGCTGTTGAGCCCTGCGCTGCGGGATCGGATTACCCAATCGGGCATCCGGCTGGTCGGTTACAGCGACCTCTGAAAAGCGGGCGCTAAGGTCATGCGGCGATGGCGGCCGTGGCCCGATGGGCGCGCGCGTAATCGAGCAGCGCATTGTCCGCGACCGGCTCGATCGGCGCGAAGTCGCGATGCGCAATCCACTCCGGACGGGTTGGCCTGCGGATGTAGTTCGACACCGCACACAAGGTCAGATACACGATGCGTCGAGGGTAGGGCGTGATGTTCGGCGCCGAGCCGTGCACCAGGTTGCCGTGGAACATCAGTACGCCGCCCGGTTTTCCGGTCGGCGCCACAATCCCGCCTTCGTGCGCAAGCCGGGTCACGGTCTCCTGATCCAAGGTCCACAGCGGATAGGAGGTCGTCTCCTCGTCGTGACCGGCTGCCAAGACGCCGTGCTTATGACTGCGCGGGATCAGCATCAGCGGCCCGTTGATCGGCATCACCTCGTCCATAAACACCGCAATGTTCATCGCGCGGGGCTCGGGCATCCCGTCGTCGCGCGCCCAGGTGCCGTAATCCTGATGCCACTGCCAGACATCGCCTTCGAAGGCCGCCTTGGCGTTGATCTTGTACTGGTGCATGTAGAGCTTCTCGCCGAACACCTGCTCGACCGGCCCGATTAGCCGCGGATGGGTGCCGAGCAAGCGAAACGCTTCGTTGTAGGTGTGGGCGGCGAAGGCGGTGCGCGGCGCCCCGGTCTTCTCGCGCCAGACCTCCCGGCGGTCCGAGGCATAAATCGCCTCTGCCTCGTCCCGCAGGACCGCAACTTCCTCTTCGGAGAAGCAGTCCGGCAGAAACAGGTAGCCCTCTTCGGCAAATTGCGTGAGTTGCTGTCCGGTGAGCGGCATCGTGACTTCTCCTAAAAGAGGCTGCCCTGACCTGGGTGGATGGCGAACCGGCGGGTGCGCGGCCGCGGCTTGCTGCCGGCGATGACGCCGACCCTGCCGTCGTGGAATTCGAGATCAAGCGGCGCGCCAGTGTTGATCGCCTCCGATGTGGTAACCACGCGGGCGATCGCATCGCGAACCACGACATAGCCGCGCGCCAGCAGGCTTTCATGGCGTTCCGAATGGGTGGCGAGCCGGCCGGCAAAATTGTCGACCGCGTCATGAGCGCGGCGGATAAAGCGGGCCATCGCGGCAAGCAGCCGCGGCTCGGCTTCGGCAAGGCGCGCGCGGGTCCGCGCGAGATCGGTCGACAGCACCTCTGGCCGCAGCCGTGCAGCAGCGAGTTCCAGGCGTTGTCGCGCCGCCCGCAGATGCCGATCGGCGGCGAGCCTTAACCGCTCGGTGCGATCATCGAGGCGTTGCGCCGCAACGCCGAGCAGGTCCTGCGGATCGGGCAACCCTCGTGCCAGCCCGGCAAGATGCAGCCGGCGTTGGTCAAACAGCCGGGAGAGGCTCCCCGAAAGCCGTGCCGACTTGGTGCCGAGATCGGCCAACAAATCGAGGCGGACCGGAACCGCCATCTCGGCCGCCGCTGTCGGCGTCGGCGCGCGGCGGTCGCTCGCATGATCGATCAAGGTCGTGTCGGTCTCGTGCCCGACCGCCGAGATCAGCGGGATCGCCGAGGCGGCGACAGCGCGCACCACGATTTCTTCGTTGAATGCCATCAGGTCTTCGAGACTGCCGCCGCCGCGCGCGACGATGATCAGCTGCGGCCGCGGCACCGGACCGTCCACGGGCAGGTGGTTGAAGCCGTTGATCGCCGCCGCGACCTGCGACGCCGCCCCTTCGCCCTGCACCGCTACCGGCCACAGCAATACCCGGCGCGGGAAACGGTCGGCGAGGCGATGCAAGATGTCGCGAATCACGGCACCGGTCGGCGAGGTAACGATGCCGATCACCTCCGGCAGAAACGGCAGCTGCTTCTTGCGCTCGGCCGCGAACAGCCCCTCGGCGGCGAGCCGCTTGCGCCGGTCCTCGAGCAATTTGAGCAATGCGCCGACGCCGGCGAGCTCCATCGAATCGATGACCAGCTGGTATTTCGAGCGGCCGGGGAAGGTGGTCAGCCGCCCGGTGCAGAGCACCTCCATCCCGTCCTCGGGCTTGAGTCCGAGCCGCATCGCGGTCATCCGCCAGCACACCGCGTCGATCACGGCCTCGGCGTCCTTGAGGCTCAGATAGCAATGCCCCGAAGCGTGCCGCTTGAACCCGGAGATCTCACCGCGCACCCGGACGTAGGCGAAATTTTCCTCGATCGAGCGCTTGAGCGCGCGCGCGAGTTCGGAGACGGTGTATTCCGGCAGGTTGGAGCGCAGCGGCGCCGCGATCATCAGATCATCCATCCCGCCATGATAACCGAGCACGGGAGAGAGCGCGATGCGGGTGCTGGTGGTGGGCTCGGGCGGACGCGAGCATGCGCTCGCCTGGGCGATTGCGGCCTCGCCGCTGGTCGATGCGCTCTACTGCGCGCCTGGCAATGCCGGCCTCGCCGAGGAGGCCGAATGCGTGGCGGTCCGAGCAACCGATATCGCGGGACTCGTCGGGTTCTGCCGCCGCGAGGGGATCGATTTCGTGGTCATCGGTCCCGAGGCGCCGCTCGTTCTGGGGCTGGTCGACGCGCTCGAAGCCGAAGGCATCCCGGCTTTCGGACCCACCGCTGCCGCGGCCGCCCTCGAAGGTTCGAAGGCCTACGCCAAGGACCTCTGCACGCGCGCGCAAATCCCGACCGCTGTCTATCGCCGCTTTCGCGACCCGGCCGCGGCCAAAGCCTTTATCGCAAGCCATGGCGCGCCGATCGTCGTCAAGGCCGACGGGCTCGCCGCCGGCAAGGGGGTGACGGTCGCGAACGATCTCGCCACCGCCTACGGCGCGGTCGATGCCGCCCTCGTCGAGGCTCGGTTCGGCGATGCGGGACGCGAAATCGTCGTCGAGGATTGTCTCACCGGAGAGGAAGCAAGCTTCTTCGCACTGGTCGACGGCACGACCGCGCTGCCGCTCGCTACGGCGCAGGACTATAAGCGCGTCGGCGACCGCGACACCGGACCGAACACGGGCGGGATGGGAGGCCCCTCGCCGAGCCCGCACCTCACCCCGGCGCTCGAAGGGACGGTCATGGAGCGCATCATCCTGCCCGCGGTCGCGACGATGGCGCGCGAGGGCCGGCCCTTCAAAGGCGTCCTTTATGCCGGGCTGATGATGACCGAAGCCGGGCCGATGCTGATCGAATTCAATGTCCGTTTCGGCGACCCGGAGGCTCAGGTGCTGATGATGCGGTTGATGAGCGATCTGTTGCCGGCGTTGATCGCCGCGCGCGACGGGGTGCTGAAATCGGTCGATCTGCGCTGGCATACCGAGCATGCGCTGTGCGTCGTGATGGCCGCCAGGGGCTATCCGGACGAGCCCGAGCACGGCAGCGAGATCCGCGGCCTCGATGCCGCGGCGGCCGACCCCAAGGTGAAGATTTTCCATGCCGGGACGAGGCGAGATGGGGAGCGGCTCATCGCCGATGGCGGCCGCGTGCTTGGGGTCACGGCCCTCGGCCAAGATCTCGCTGCCGCCCGCGACCGCGCCTACGCTGCGGTCGGGCGGATCGACTGGCCCCAAGGGTTCTGCCGCCGCGACATCGGGGCGGCGCGCTGATTTCGCTGATGGACGGGAAGATAGTGGGAAAATCGCGTTGTCGGGCCGATCGGCGGCCGGATTCGCCCCGCCAAGTCATTGATTCTGCGATACCGCGAGCAGGAATTCCCTAGGCGACCGAACAGGGAATTAATTCGGCCGAACAGGGAGGCGAATCCGCCCTAACAGGAAAGCACCTGGGAAGGCCCGCCGCACCGCCGGGTCACCGGCGGCGCCCGCTGGCGGGCCGGGTAGTTACCGGGAGTAGCAGTCTCCTTCAGCTTGATCGAGCAATATCACTCGGGCGGAGGTCCCCGCTTGCGCTCGTTCTCAGCGAGACTTAGTACACACTTTGACAAAAAGTCATCTAAACCAGGACTTAGCTGATGATCGGCTCCGCCTGCACCCGCACGGGTGCGGCTTTGCCCAGGACGCAGAGGAGAGGTGTGTGCGACCTCGATCACGATACAGCCTGTCGGCCGCGTTCGCGGCCTGCATTCTCCTGCCTCCAACGGCCCAGGCCCAAGTCAATCCGTTTCGTGGAGGGCCGGGCCTCTCGCCGCAGGACAACCACCTGCTGTTTG
>JAFAHQ010000207.1 GCA_019237135.1 Alphaproteobacteria bacterium | reverse complement strand
TCGCGAGACGAGGTTCGTCGGCCGCATCCGCATCCATCCCGACGACCCCGATCTCGTCTATGTCGCCGCACTCGGCGACGTGTTCGGCGCCAACGAGGAACGCGGCGTCTTCCGATCGCGCGATGCCGGCAAGACCTGGAGTAAGGTGCTCTATCGCGACGCCGATACCGGTGCCGTCGATCTGGCGATGGACCCGCGCAATCCGCGCATCCTGTTTGCGGCCTTCTGGCAGACGCGCCGGAACTTCTGGAACATCTCGAGCGGCGGACCGGGCAGCGGCCTTTTCCGTTCCACCGACGGCGGCGATAGCTGGACAGAGATTTCGCGCAATCCGGGTCTGCCGACCGGTCCGCTCGGCAAGCTCGGCGTTGCAGTGTCGCCCGCCCACTCGGGGCGGGTCTGGGCACTGGTGGAGACGGAAGCGGAAAAGACCGGGCTCTACCGATCGGAGGATTACGGTGAGAGCTGGGCGCTGGTGTCATCGCATCGCGATCTGATGCACCGACCCTGGTATTACACGCACGTCTTCGCCGATCCCGGTCACGGCGAGACGGTCTATGTCGCCAATCTGGCGCTGTGGAAATCGACCGACGGCGGCGCGAGCTTCACCGAGATCCAGACGCCGCACGGCGACAACCACGATCTCTGGATCGATCCTGCCGATCCCAACCGGATGATCGAAGGCAACGACGGCGGCGCCTGCGTAAGCTGCAACGGCGGCCAGACCTGGTCGCCGATCTACAACCAGCCAACGGCACAATTTTATCGCATCGACACCGACAACCAGTATCCTTATCGCGTCTATGCGACGCAGCAGGACAACACCACGATTTCAACGCCCAGCGCTGCGGTCTGGGGCGCCATCACCCTCGGGGACTGCACCTATCCGGGCACCGGGGAAAGCGGCTTTGTTGCCGTGCATCCCGAAGATCCGAACATCGTCTATTGCGGGGCGATCGGCTCCAGTCCCGGTGGCGCCGGGGCTCTGCAGCGCTACGACCATCGCACCGGGCAAATCCAGCTGGTGAATGTGTGGCCCGAGGCAGCGCTCGGAATCGCGCCCAAGGACATGCGATATCGCTTCGCCTGGACCTTTCCGATCGTCTTCTCGCCGCACGACAGCGGGGTACTGTATGCGGCTGGCAACCAGGTGTTCCGCAGCCGCGACGAGGGCATGAGCTGGGAGAAAATTTCGCCGGATCTCAGCCTCAACGATATTGCCCGGCAGGGGTCTTCCGGCGGCGACATCACGGGTGAAAATGCCGGGGCGGAGGTGCACGCAACCTGCGCATCGCTTGCCCCTTCGCCGCATCGGCGGGGCGAGATCTGGGCCTCGACCGATGACGGGCTCATTCACGTCACGCGCGACGACGGCGAGAGCTGGCAGAATGTCACGCCGCCGGGAATACCGGAGCTCGCCTATGTCGGGTGCGTCGAGATCTCACGGTACGACCCCGACACGATTTATGTGGCGGCAACACGCTACAAGCTCGGCGACTACCAGCCGTACTTGTTCCGCACGACGGACGGTGGGCGAACTTTCGAGTCAATCAACGGCGATTTTCCGGTCGGCGAGATCACGCGGGTCGTGCGCGCGGATCCAGTACGCAAGGGCCTGTTGTTCGTCGGCACCGAGACCGGCGTCTACTGCAGCCTGAACGACGGACAGAGCTGGATGCGGATGGGAGGAGGACTGCCGGTCGCGCCGGTTTACGATCTGAAGATCAAAGGCACGGACTTGGTGGCAGGAACCCACGGCCGCTCGTTCTGGATTCTGGACGACATCACGCCGCTCAGAGGCCTCACTGAGGACGGCGGCGGCCGCCGCCTCTTTGAGCCGCGCACGACGGTTCGCACAAAGCTGCATTTCGGGGCCCTGAGAAGCCTTAGACCGAGCGGCGTTGCACTCGGGGTTGCTCCCGGAGTGGGTGGCGGGATCCGAACCTTCCGCAAGCCGGACGGGACCGGCGGTCGCGAATATCTGGACGTCGGGGAGAACCCGCCGAACGGGGCGATCGTCTATTACTGGTTGGACGAAGACGGTTCCGGCCCGGTCTCGCTCGCATTCTATGACGAGGGGGGCACGGCGATCGCGAGCTTCCGCAGCGACGACAGCAGCCTGCCGGCGGCGAAGTGCCCGTCGGTTCGCCATGGGCTCAACCGGTTCGTGTGGGACCTGAAGTATCCCGGACCGGAACCGCTCGATTTGCGCCTCGCCCCGCCACGCAACAAGCCGTTGGCCGAGCCTGGTGATCCACCCGCCGGGCCGACGGTGGTGCCGGGCCGATACCGTGTGGAGATGTCGCTGGGTTCTGAGACTATGGCCGCAGAGTTTTCGGTCGTGATGGATCCGCGTCTTTCGACGACGCCGGAGGGCTACCGCCGTCAGTTCGAACTCGTGCGGCAATTGACCGCCTCACTCGGCAAGCTCAACGCGGCGGTCAATCGCATCCGCCGGCTGAAGCAGCGGCTGTCGGTGCTGGCTGGGGGATCGGAAGACGACAAACACGGCCTCGCCGCAGAAGCGAAGGCAGTGGCGGAAAAGCTGACGGCGGTCGAAGCCGTACTGGTAGACATCCATCGCGAGGCGCCTCGCGACGTGTTGCGAAATCCCGCAGGATTGAATGACACGCTTCTGGCCCTGATCAGCCAGGTTTCCATGTCTGATACCGCGCCAACGGAGTCGGCAGCAGCCGTATCGAAGGAGACCATGGCGCGGATCGATGCCGAGATCGGCAAGTTCGAGCGGCTGGTCGCAACCGAGGTGGCTGCGTTCAATCGCTTGGCCCTCGAGCGGGAGGTCGAGGCGGCGAGTGGCGGCTGAGGGCGCCGTCGATCGTCGGCTCGTAGCGGCGGGTCGTCGGGACCGGCGCAGGTTGGGGCGCGCTCTGGTGCCCGACGAACCGAGTGACCGTTGTCGGGCAGAGCGAGCGCTAAGGAGCCGAAGCTACGCGCCGGCGAAGAAGATCGTGCACGGGCTGCTGGTCTTGATGACTTGCCCGGTCGGCGTCAGCATTCCGTTCGCTTGGTTGATCCTGAACGGCACGATCGTGTCGGTGTTCTGCTGATCGCTGAAGCCCTCGTCGGCGTTGGCCGCGTAGAGGATTTGAGCGGCCGGATCGAGGCAAAAAAACCGGGGGGACTTTGCGTGGGTCGGCGCCCAGCCCACCGGTGTCAGCGCCCCGCCGCGTTGATCGACGGCAAAAATCCCGATGCTGTCGTGACCCCGGTTCGACGCGTAGACGACGCGGCCGGAGGGCGCGACGGCGATCTCGGCGCCGTGATTGTTGCCGGTGTAGTCCGCCGGGATGGACGGCAGGATCTGGATCGGCTGCAAGCTGCCGCGCTGCGGATCGAAGCGGTAGGCGGTGATGCTCGACCCGAGTTCGTTGATCACATAGGCGAACGGCATCCTCGGATGAAACGCGATATGCCTCGGCCCGGCGCCCGCGCGCGTGGCGACGAAGGGCGGGTCGTTGGCCGTCAATTTGCCGGTCTCGGCGTCGAGGCGAAACACGAAGACCCGGTCGAACCCCAAATCGGGCGCCACTAGGAACCTGCCGCTCGGATCGAAGACGGCGTCGTGCGGGTGCGAGCTCGCCTGCCGTTTTCCATCCGGGCCCGGTTCGCCCGACAGGGTCACCAGATCGGTGCGCGGTCCCAGAGTCCCGTCCTTCTCGATCGGCACCACGCCGACCGAGCCGGCGCTGTAATTGGCGGTGACGATCCAGCGGCCGGTCGGATCGATCGACAGGTGCACCGGGTTCTTGCCGCCGCAGGACTGCCGGTTGAGCGCCGTGATCTGCCCGTTTTGCTTGTCGATCGCATAGGCGCTGACCTCGTCGAGGTCGGCATGCACCGCATAGAGAAAGCGCTGCGCCCGATCGAGCGTAAGGAAGGAGGGGTTAGCGATCTCGAGGAGCTGTTCGTGGGTCCAGGCGCCCGAGGCCGGATCCACCCGGTAGACGTTGATGCCGCCGCCATGCCCCTTGCGCTCCGGCGTCGTAAAGGCGCCGACGTAAGCAAACAGCGCGGTTTCGCGGTTGGTGCGGGGCTGAGCCTTGGCATGCCCGCCGCGCAGTACCGCCGGCCCGGCCGCCGCGAGCGCCGCCCCAGCCTTCAGCACAATACGCCTGCCAATACGCTGGTCTGCGGCAGTTGATGCTTTGTCCATTTCCTCCCCTCTGTATCGCTTCGGGACTGCGCTTGTCGATTTATGGAAGATTGCGGATTTTCGTTTGCGCAGGTCAAGAAAGCCGGTCGCCGCGCGCCAATTTCCCCGCCGGCGTGATCGATTTCCGCCTGCGCTTGCTTCGGGGTTGAGAGGCTTCAAGCTAATTGGACTTTGACTCTCAGAGGAAGACGCTGAGGTTCTTGTCTAGGAGGACGTTGGCGTCGAGCACGATCGTGCGCCTGGCAACCTTCCACGTGCCGTTCACTTTGCGCAGCACGTCCTCGCGGGACCCGGAGAGGAGCTGATGATCCGTCTCCAGGTGCGAGCGGTACACCAGGAACGCGGTCTTGGCCTGCACCTCGCCGTTGTCCAGCCGCACCACCTCGAGATTGCCGATCAGGTGGCGGGTTCGCGACGGGGGATCCTCGGCCCACGCCATCCCGCTGTCGAGGCGGGCCACTCGCATCTCGAGATAGCGACGATCCTCCTCGAGGATCGCCAGATCGCCAAGCGGCGTCACCTCGCGCTGCAATTCCCGGCGCAGGACGTTCTTGCGGCGGGGCATGAAGTAGAGGACATCCTCGGTGAAGAGATCGAGCCACTCCTTTAGCTTGCGCTCGTCGAGCAGCCAGGCCTCGCGGATGTAGAATTGCATCAGCTCAAACCACAGCGCCTGCTGTTGTGTCAGCATCACCGCGCCAGCTGCGGCCCCCTCGTGCGGGCGCTTCGTGTTCACCGGTTCGCTGCCCGTTAGCCCTGTATCGTCGCCGTGCCGTCGAAGCGGGCCTTGATCGGGTCGAGTGGGATGTCGGCCCAGCTCCCCGCGTTCATGAACTCTTCCCAGCGCCGATAGAAGAGGCGCTGGTTGTTCTCAGAGATGTATCGCTCGGAGACGAGCCCCGGATAATCCGGATGCGGCCCCGCATGCCCCAGGCCCATCGACAGATCCTGGGGGTGCCGGCGGCCGAAGCTGCTGGTACTCGCGGCGGTCACCTGACGCCAGTTGTCGACGTCGTCCTGCTCGAACATGCCCGCCGCACCGTTATTGGCTTGGCTCCCGATGCGGATCACGCGCTTCAGTTCCTCGGGCATATCCCGGTCCACCAACACGAAGTGCCAGAACTCGGTCTTGAGCGGGCCACGGGGCAGGGCGAGCCGGAGCCCGAGGATCCCGTTCGGGAAGATGGAATGGTTGCCGAGCTGCACCCTGCGCGCGCGGAAAGTGCCGAGCCGCTGCTCGATCTCGGGCATCGTCGCCTCGTGGTACTCCTCGAACAGCCGGAACGTCTCGCTCGACACGCCGTGCACGTAGCGCGGCGCGTTGTCATCGGCGTCACGAAACGTGATCGAATGCCCGTTGACAAAGGCGTGCTGGTTGGGGCTCGCGAACTGGTCCTCGTGTGACAGCCGCGGCCGGCCGAGGTATTGGCTCTGGACCCGGGCGCTGGAGAGATGGGAGGTCGGGACGTGATAATTGTCCGAGCAGTTGTCCACCATCGTCTTCCAGTTAGCGGGCTCGAGCCATTTCACCGGGCCGAGCGCCTGCATGCCGCCATCCCGCCGATTGAACACGGTGTCGAGGTACCAGCGCGCGTCGCCGAGATAGGCCTCGAGGCTCGGGGCGTCCTTGGCCCAGGTCGCGAAGATGATCCCCGCGTAGGTCTCGACGCGGGCCTCGATCAGACCAAGGGACGGCCTGTCGAGTGCCCCGTAATAGGCCTCGGACTCGCCGGGGACGTATTCGAGAGCGCCGTCGTTGCGATAGGTCCAGCCGTGATAGGTGCACATGAAGCGCTTGGCGTTGCCGTCGTCAACGCGACACACGCGGTTGCCGCGGTGGCGGCACATGTTTAGCAGCGCATGGAGTCGGCCGTGCCCGTCGCGCGTCAGGATGACCGGGTCCTCGCCCATATAGGTGTGAAAGAAATCGTCGGCCGCGGGCACCAGGCTCTCATGCCCGATCATCAGCCAGGCGCGCCCGAAGATCTTCTCCATCTCGTCGTCGTAGATCGCCGGATCGCTGAAGATGCGGCGGTCGATTTTGCCGGTGGCGGGATCGATGACG
>JAFAHQ010000047.1 GCA_019237135.1 Alphaproteobacteria bacterium | reverse complement strand
AAGCGGGCGCGCAGCGCATCGTAGATCAAGAGCGCGCCATCGAGGCTATCGCCGAGGCCGAGCAACTCCTTCAGCACCTCGACCGCCTGCAAGGTGCCGAGGACACCGGCGATCGCGCCGAGGATGCCGGCAGTCTCGCAGCGCGGCACCAAGTCGGGCGGCGGCGGCTCGCGAAACAGGCACCGATAGCAGGGGTGGCCCGCACCGAGATAGGGCCGGAAGGTCGATAGCTGGCCCTCGAAGGGGGACAGGGCAGCCGCCACGAGCGGCTTTGCGAGGCGAAAGCAAAGATCGGTCAACAGATACCGGGTGGCGAAGTTGTCGCTGCCGTCGGCGACGAGATCATAGCTGCCGATCAGCGCTTCGGCATTCTCCGCACCGAGGCGCACCGGATGAGCTTCGACGCGTACACCGGGATTCACCGCGGCGAGTGCCTCGCGCGCGCTCTCCACCTTGAGTGCGCCGACGCGCTCGGTCGCGTGGACGATCTGACGCTGCAGGTTGGTCAGGTCGACCCGATCGGGATCGGTGATCCCGATCGTCCCGACCCCGGCCGCCGCGAGGTAAAGCAACATCGGCGAGCCGAGACCCCCCGCGCCGACGACGAGGACGCGCGACTGGAGCAACCGTATCTGGCCCTCCTCGCCGACCTCGTCGAGGATCAGGTGGCGGGCGTAACGCTGGAATTGCTCCTCGTCGAGCTCCATCGGTCTCATACCCCGTCGAACAACGCGGTCGACAGATAACGCTCGCCAAAGTCGGGCAGCACGACGACGATCGTCTTGCCGGCCATGTCCGTCCGCGAGCCCACTTCGAGCCCCGCGGCGAGTGCCGCACCCGCCGAGATCCCGACCACGAGGCCCTCGAGCCGGGCTGCCTCGCGCGCAGTGTGCATGGCCGTGTCGTTGCCGATGCGGATGATCTCGTCGATCAGGCTGGTGTCGAGGATCTCGGGGATGAAACCCGCGCCGATGCCCTGGATCCGGTGCGGACCGGGCGGCCCACCCGACAGCACGGCACTGTCCTCGGGCTCGACTGCGATCATCTTGAGCCCGGGCTTGCGCGGCTTCAACACCGAACCGACCCCGGTCAAAGTGCCGCCGGTGCCGACACCGCTGACCACCACATCGACCCGTCCGCCGGTGTCATTCCAGATCTCTTCCGCGGTCGTGCGGCGGTGGATTTCGGGGTTCGCCGGGTTGCTGAACTGCTGCGGGATGAATGCGTCGGGCAGTGTGCCGACGATCTCCTCAGCCTTGGCGATGGCGCCGCGCATGCCCTGCGCCGCCGGGGTCAGCTCGAGCTCGGCGCCCAGCAGCTTGAGCATCTTCCGGCGTTCGAGCGACATGCTGTCGGGCATTGTCAGGATCAGCCGATAACCCTTCGCGGCACAGACAAAGGCGAGCGCGATCCCGGTATTACCGGAGGTCGGCTCGACCAGCACGGTGCCGGGCTTGATCCGGCCGGCGGTCTCGGCGGCGGCGATCATCGAGACGCCGATGCGGTCCTTGACCGAGGCCAGCGGGTTAAAGAACTCGCACTTGCCCAGGATGTCGGCCTCGGCTCCCGCGTTGTGCGCCATGCGGTGGATACGCACGAGCGGGGTCGCACCGATCGTTTCGATGATGCTGTCGTAGACCCGGCCGCGAAACTCCGCGCGCGGCGGCGGACTCACCATCGTGGTGTCCATCCGGCTTCCACTTCCGTCAGATCTCGAAATCGCCGCACTCGGCAGCCCTGCCGGCGATCCCGGAGCGGTGCGCGCGTCCGCACAATTCCTCAAGGGTCAGCGCGTCGAGCCGCCGCATCATCTCCTCCTGGAGCTCGAGCCATACCGGCCGCACGATCTGATGCCCGAGGGCGCTGCCGGCCGGGTCGCTGATCGGATCCTCGGCGGTCTCGAGACCGCGGACGGTGCGGACGATGTCGCCTAGGCTGATCCGCCGCCGCTCGCGCGCCAGGCGATAGCCGCCGCTCGGGCCGCGGATCCCGAGGAGGATCTTGTGCCGCACCAGCTCCTGCAGCACCGGCTCGAGATAACGGCGCGGGATCCCTTCCCGCTCGGTAATCTCGGACGATCGCACCGGCACCTGGCCACCGTTGTAGGCAATGTCGAGCACCGCCTCGATTGCAAAAAGCAGTTTCTTGGTCAGCCGAATCATGTCGTCCAGGCCGCCATCCCCGAAGGTCAGATTTGATTATCACGAGTTTCGCCCCGGACGCGGGTCCGGACAAGCGGCCTCGATGCCGGTCGATCCAAAACCGTCCTCCTGCCGGCCGCCCTGTGTCGAAAATGCCGCTACGATCGCGAATTCCGGGCGCGCGATGCGGGTGAAGACGAGCTGGGCGATGCGGTCGCCGGGCCGGACCCATATGCCCTCGCCGGCGGGATTGCGGTTCCACGCGGATATTAGGCAGGGTCCCTCGTAATCGGCGTCGATCACCCCGATCGTGTTGCCGAGCACCAGCCCCGTCTTGTGGCCGAGGCCGGAGCGCGGCAGCAGAAGCGCGCACCAATCCGGGTCACCGGTGCGAAAGGCGATGCCGGCCGAGATCAGGACGGGCGGCATTTGCGGCTTCAGGATGAGCGGGCGATCGATGCAGGCGTGCAAGTCGAGTCCGGCCGCCGAGCTCGAGCCCCAGGACGGGAAGCCCCAGCCGGGAAGGCGCGGATCGAGGATCTTGAGCTCGACTTTCAAGAGCCGCGAGGGCACGAGACCCCGAGATGTTGAGCGATCCGCTCGGCGAGCCGATCCGCGACCTCGCGCTTTGTCATCACCGGCCAGGCCTCGATCCCGTCGGCATCGACCAAGTGAACAGTGTTGCGGTCGCCGCCGAATGTATCCGTCCCGGGCGACACGTCGTTGGCGAGGATCCAGTCGCATTGTTTGCGCAGACGCTTACGGCGGGCGTTCTCGACGACATTCTCGGTCTCCGCGGCAAAGCCGATGACGAGGGCCGGCCGGTCGTTACCGCGCTGGGCGATGCTGGCGAGGATGTCGGGGTTTTCCGCAAGGCGGAGCACCGGCGGCGCACCGATATCCTTCTTCAGCTTGTGCCCTGTGGCGGTTTCGACCCGCCAATCGGCGACCGCCGCCGCCATGACCGCGACATCGACCGGCAGTACCGCCTCGCAGGCGGCGAGCATTTCCGCCGCGGTCTCTACCGGCACGACCCTGACCCCGGCCGGCGAGGGCTCTTGGGTCGGCCCCGAGACTAGCACCGTATCGGCGCCGAGGGCCGCGAGCGCCGCCGCGATCGCATGCCCCTGCTTGCCTGAGGAGTGGTTTGAGATGTAGCGCACGGGGTCAATCGGCTCGCGGGTCGGCCCGCTCGTCACCAGCGCTCGCTTTTCGGCCAGCCGCGCGGCACCCGCCAAGATCCGCTCGATTGCGACGACGATCTCCAAGGGCTCGGCCATGCGTCCCGAACCGACCTCGCCGCAGGCGAGCTCGCCCGAGCCGGGTCCGATCCGCTTGACGCCGCGCGCCTCGATGGTCGCCAGATTCGCCTGGGTCGCCGGATGCGCCCACATCATCAGATTCATCGTCGGCGCGATCAGCACCGGCTTGTCCGAGGCGAGCAGCGCCGTGGTCGCGAGGTCGTCGGCGAGGCCCGTCGCCATCCGGGCGATCAGATCGGCGCTCGCCGGCGCCACAACGACGAGATCAGCCTCGCGCGATAACCGGATGTGGCCCATTTCGCTCTCGTCGGTCAGCGACCAGAGATCGGTATAGACCTTGTCCTCGCTCAGCGAGGCGACCGACAGCGGCGTCACAAAATGCTCCGCTGCCGCGGTCATGATGCAGCGCACCGCCGCGCCCCTCTCGCGCAGCCGCCGGATCAGCTCAAGACTCTTATATGCGGCGATCCCGCCGGAAATGATCAGCAATATACGCCGGTCTTGAAGCAAATCGATCCTCCGCGGCCGTCGGCCCCCTCAGTATGCTACCGCCCGAAGACGAGGGCGAGAGCGATCACGACCAGCGCTGCCGTAACAAGCCACACCGGAACAAGCAGGATTGCCAGATGGCGGGCCCGCTTGGCCGCCTGCACAGCCAGAGTCTCGGCGTGCATGACGACCCCTTCGCGTGACCAGTCGCCGACAAGCGTCTCAAGATTGCGCATCAGTCGAGGCACCCGGTCGATCACCTCGGCGAAGGTCTCAAGGCGCTGTTGCAGCCTCGCCTCGGGACCGCGATTCTCGCGCATCCATGCCTCGATCAAGGGCCGAGCGAGCGCCCAGATGTTGACCTCCGGGTCGAGGCGGCGGCCCAGCCCCTCGACCTGCACCATCGTCTTCTGCAGCAACAGCAGCTGCGGCTGAGTCTCCATCTCGAACTGCTCGGTGACTTGGAAAAGCTGGGCGAGAAGGCGGGCGAATGAGATTTCTTGCAACGACTGGCCGAGGATCGGCTCGCCGATGGCGCGGCAGGCCTGGGCAAAGGCGTCGACCGATCGGCGCGGCGGCACGTAGCCCGCGGCGAAATGTACTTCGGCTACCCGGCGGTAGTCGCCGGAAAGAAAGCCGAGCAGCATATCGGCGAGGTAAAAGCGCGTCGCGCGGTCGAGCCTGCCCATGATGCCGAAATCGACAACGACAATCGCGCCGGATGCGTCGACGAACATGTTCCCGGGATGGAGATCGGCATGGAAGAAGCCGTCGCGGAAAACCTGGTTAAAAAAGGCGCCGGCCGCCTTGACCAGCAGATCATCAATCCGGTGACCTGCCGCGATCAGCGCCGCGCGGTCATCGATGCGGATCCCGGAAATCCGCTCCAGTGTCAGCACGCTGCGGCCGGTGCGCCGCCAATCGACCGGCGGCACGCGAAAATCCGGGTCGCCGGCGAAATTCTCGGCGAGCTCCGAAGCTGCGGCCGCCTCAAAACGCAGATCCATCTCGAACCGAACGACCTCAGCCAGCATCTCTACGACCTCGACGGGCTTCAGCCGTCGCAGCAGAGGCTGCATGCGCTCGCTCAGCCGGGCCAGCCACAGGAAGAGATCGAGATCGCGCGAAAACGCCTCGACGATCCCCGGCCGCAAGACTTTTACCGCGACCTCATGCCCGTCCGTCGTCCGAGCGTAATGAACCTGGGCAATCGATGCCGCCGCGACGGCGGTTTCGTCGAAAGACGCGAACAGGCCCTCGAGCGGACTGCTGAACTCGGCCTCGATCAGCGCACGCGCCTCACCTCCCGGAAAAGGCGGCAGGCGGTCTTGCAGACTCGCCAGATCGAGAGTGACTTCCTCGCCGAACAGATCGGCTCGGGTCGACAGGAGTTGGCCCAGCTTGATGAAGCTCGGGCCAAGCTCCCCGAATGCCACGGCGAGTCGCTGACCCGGGCGCGCCGAATCGTGGGTAGGACGGCGCTTGAGGGCGCGGCCGATTCTGAGCAGGGGTGCGGCCGCAGGGACGGTGTCGAACGGAAACAGCGCGTCGTGCCGCGCGAGCGTCAGACCGATCCGGATAAGCCGAGTAAGATTGCGGGCACTCCGGAGTAGCCCAAACCCAGGTCGGAGCGTCTCAGAGACGCCAAGCCGAATGGAGCGCAGCGACGCCCCCCGTGAGGTTGCGAAACCTCACCTGATCGAGCCCCGCGCGCGCGATCATTTCGCAAAGCTCGCTCTGCCGAGGGAAACGCCGAATGCTTTCCACGAGATAGGTGTAGGCCTCCCGATCGCCGGCGACGATTAAACCGAGCCGCGGCACGAAATGGAAGCTGTACAGATCGTATAACGGCTGGAGAAGCGGCGCGATTTTGGGGGTGAATTCGAGACAAAGAAAACGACCACCGGGTTTTAGCGCACGACGCGCCTCGGCGAGCGCCGCATCGATCCGGGTGACGTTCCGCAACCCAAAGGCGATGGTATACAGATCGACGCTGCGGTCGGCCACCGGAAGCCTTTCCGCATCGGCGCACACCCACTCGATCCCCGCTAGTATCCCTTGGTCGAGAGCGCGGGCGCGTCCGATTTCGAGCATCCGTTCGCTCGGGTCGCAGACAAAGATGCGCCCGAGGGCAGCTGCTTGTTCGGCAGCGAGGCGCGGCAGCGCGCGTAGAGCGATGTCGCCGGTGCCCCCTGCGACATCAAGAAGTACCTGACCTGGGTGCGGTTTGAGCCAAGCGACCATCTCCGCCTTCCACAGGCGGTGAATGCCGACGCTCATCAGGTCGTTCATCAGGTCGTAGTGTGAGGCGACACTGTCGAACAAGCCGCGTATGAGCGGTGCCTTCTCTTCTTCCCGTACCCGGCGCGAACCGAAATCTACACCGCTGCTTGTCTCGTCCTCGCTCATCGTGCAGGAAGATAACCCCACGGGGTCGCGTGCGCCACGGCGCGCCGATCCCGGCGCGCCCTATGCTGGTGGAGCGATGCCCGAGCTGCCTGAGGTCGAGACCGTCCGGCGCGGCTTAGCGCTGAAGATCAGCGGACGCCGGATCTTGCGGGCGGAGTTTCGTCGGTCAGATCTGCGGCGGCCGTTTCCGCCGGCACTCTCGGCGCGGCTGGACGGCGCCCTGATCGGCGCGCTGAGCCGCCGTGGCAAATACATCCTGATCGAGCTCGATGCGGACGGTCTGCTGCTGCTCCATCTCGGCATGTCCGGCCGCGTTACTGCCGGAGGCGGCGCGCTGCCCGCCGCTCCGCACGACCATGTCATGCTGACACTGGACGACGGGACCGTCATCCGCTTTAACGACCCGCGGCGGTTCGGGACGCTCGATTATGTCAAGCGCGGCGAAGAGGACCGGCACCCGCTCCTTGCCAGGCTCGGACCCGAACCCCTCGAACGTGGCTTCGATGGTGCCTATCTCGCAATCAAGCTCGCCGGCAAGCTGACGCCGATTAAGGCGGCGCTGCTCGATCAGCGGATCGTTGCCGGCCTCGGTAACATCTATGTCTGCGAGGCATTGTTCCGCGCGCAGCTGTCGCCGCGTCGGCTCGCCGCGTCGATCGGCCGGGGTCGAGCGGAGAGGTTAGCCGCGGCGATCAGATCGGTCCTGACCGAGGCCATTGCGGCGGGCGGTTCGTCGCTCCGCGATTATGTCCAGGCCGACGGTGAACTCGGCTACTTCCAGCACCACTGGGCTGTCTACGGCCGCGAAGGCGGCCCCTGCCCCGGCTGCGACTGCGGCGTTGGTGTGCGCCGCATTGTACAATCCGGCCGATCAACATTTTTCTGCTCGAAACGGCAGCGCTGAGCCTTTATTGGGCGCAAATACAGCGAAAATTGAAATTTTCGGCCGGACCGGTCACTCTGGGGCGAAAAAATAAGGCATGATATCAGAGTCATAAACGTGAAATTCGTTACTCGGTCAGATCAATGGAATTTTTCCCGTCGAACAACGAATTCAGGTGCGATAACAATGGAATAACAATAGAAAATATCAGATGACCCAGATGTCGTCGCCTATCGCAATAATGGTGACGATCGCAAGAAGGAGATAGCCGGCTTCACCGAGAAGCGACAGCCCACCTTGTGTGATCGGTGAACAAGGGGCTGCGCCCGTGGCACCGCTCGGTTGACGAGGCCATAGCCCACCGATATAAGCGCACTCTTTTTCAGCGCGAGCGAGCATGGCCAGTCACAAATCGGCGGAAAAGCGCATACGCCAGATCGCCAAGCGAACGGCGATCAACCGGGCGCGAATGAGCAGAGTGCGCACTTTCGTCAAGAAGGTCGAGACGGCGATCGCGGGCGGTGACAAGGCGGCGGCCCGAGACGCCTTTCAATTGGCGCAGCCTGAGTTGCACCGGGCAACCACCAAGGGCGTGCTCCACAAGAATACCGTTTCGCGGAAGCTCTCTCGCCTCGCCGCCCGCATCAACGCACTCTGATCGCGCCTCGCCGCAGCTGCGACCAAATGTCGCGATGCGGCGCTGCCCTTCCAACGTTTGGCGTTTATGGCTTTTTCACGAGCCGACCGTCGGCCGATGGGAAACTTTCGCGCGTTCTGTTTTCGATCCCGTTGCCATGAATCCGTCATATCGCCTAAAATCCCGAATAACGGAGCTGAAAACTACTGATGTTATCTGTAAATGTCTATTAGGAAAAAGAAAAGTTCTTCTTCTTTACAGATATTGACAGTAATTACCCCGACAAGAAGGGCGATTTTGCCTACGCGAAACGACGATACAGAACCCGTAATTGACGATCCTCTGGTGTAAATCTTACCGGCACGGGCACTAACCGGTCAGTGCTGCCGTCCTAGACTTGGGGGGATACGGAGGTGGCAGAAGCGGTTCGCAGAGGTGACGTGGATACCTCGGCAAGCGCGTGCGAAAACGAATGGGCCAGAGTTCTTGGCCGTCTCAAGGCAGAGGTCGGCGAAGCCGCCTACCGTAGCTGGCTGCGACCAATGAGCGTGGCGCGAGTGGATGATGGGGAGGCGGTCATCGCCGCACCGACCCGCTTTTTGCGCGACTGGGTCGCGACGCATTACGCCGACCGCCTTCTCGCATTATGGCGAGCCGAGAACCAGCTGGTGAATAGTGTTTCGATTACCGTGGCGGTCGCTCCCAGAGGTAATGGGCTTGATCATTCGGGCGCGGTCAACGGCGAGTCAAAAAATCGTGGCGGGTCCTCACCTCCGTTCGCAGAGCCTGCCGTCTCGCTCGAAATTAGCGACGATAAGGCGCAATTCTCGGCGCTCGACCAGCGCTTTACCTTCGAGAATTTCGTTGTCGGCAAGCCCAATGAGCTGGCCCATGCCGCGGCGCGTCGCGTCGCTGAGGCGTGCGCCAACTCGGTTCATACGGTGCCGTTCAATCCGCTCTTTCTTTACGGTGGAGTCGGTCTGGGCAAGACCCATTTGATGCATGCAGTCGCGTGGCACGTTCGCCGGCATGCCTACGACCGTAAGGTCATCTACCTCTCCGCTGAAAAATTCATGTATCAGTTTATCCGAGCGCTGCGCTTCAAGTCGACGATGGACTTTAAGGAGCAATTCCGCTCGGTCGATTTGCTGATGATAGATGATGTTCAATTCATCAGCGGCAAAGATTCGACCCAGGAAGAGTTCTTCCACACGTTCAATGCACTGGTCGATCAAAACCGGCAGATCGTAATCTCGGCCGACAAGTCGCCTTCCGATCTTGAAGGGCTCGAGGAGCGCATGCGCTCCCGGCTCGGCTGGGGACTCGTAGCTGACCTGCACCCAACCACCTATGAGCTGCGTCTTGGCATCCTGCAGTCGAAGGCCGAACAGGGCGGTATACGGATTTCGCAGAAGGTAATGGAGTTTCTCGCGCACAAAATCACCTCGAACGTCCGCGAACTCGAGGGCGCGCTGAACCGAATCATTGCGGACATGCAGCTAATCGGACGGGAAGTGACGCTCGAAACCGCGCAAGAGTTGCTGCGCGATCTGTTGCGTTCTTGTGAGCGACGGGTGACGATCGACGAGATCCAAAGACGCGTCGCCGAGCATTTCAACATCCGACTGAGCGAGATGACTTCGGAACGTCGGGCTCGAGCCGTAGCGCGGCCGCGACAAATCGCGATGTATCTCGCCAAGCAGCTGACGACGCGATCGTTGCCGGAAATTGGCCGAAAATTCGGCGGCCGCGATCACACCACGGTCATGCATGCGGTGCGCAAAATCGAGGAGCTCACCCTCAGCGACCGCGCACTCGCCGAGGATGTAGAGTTATTGCACAGAATGCTGCAGGCTTGAGCGCAGCTCGTCTCGCTGAGGCCGCCTCGAAACCCCGTGCTGAGGCGCGCACCGTTTCGTGCTATGTTGTGAACCCGTCTGCTGCACCGTTCCCGATGACGCGACGGGGGCGCTGGCCCATCTCGGCCCCGGGGCGTGGCTCGGAGTTGACCTGGGGTTAGACCCGCGCTGGTCCCACAACTTCAATGCAGCAACCATGAAACTGATCGTCGAACGGGCGGCTCTCCTCAAAGCACTGAGCCACGTGCAGAGCGTGGTCGAACGACGCACGACAATCCCGATACTGTCGAATGTGCTGTTGCGTGCCGAAACCGAACGGCTGGCGCTGAGCGCGACCGATATGGATCTGGAGATCATCGAGCGCGTTCCCGGCCAGATCGAGCGAGAAGGTCGAACGACCGCGCCGGCGCACACGCTCTACGACATCGTCCGGAAGCTGCACGAGGGGGCGCAAGTAGAGATCGACGTCAGCGGAGAGCGCAACGCGATGGTAATGCGCTCCGGCCGTTCGACCTTCACCCTGCAATGTCTGCCGCCCGATGACTACCCGGTAATGGCCAGCGGCCAGCTGCCGCACAATTTCGCGCTGTCGCCGAGCGAGCTTTGCACGTTAATCGACCGCACACGATTCGCGATCTCGACCGAGGAGACCCGGTACTATCTTAACGGTATCTACCTCCATACGACAAAAAACGACGAGGTGCCGGTCATCCGCGCAGTTGCGACCGACGGCCATCGACTCGCCCGGGTTGAGATGGTGCTGCCGGAGGGCGCGGCCGGGATGCCGGGTGTCATCATTCCGCGCAAGACCGTGCTCGAACTGCGCAAGCTCGTCGAGAATGGAGATGACGAAGTGCAGATCGCGCTCTCCGAGACGAAGATCCGCTTTATCGTCGGCGAAGCGGCGCTGACCTCTAAGCTGATCGACGGAACCTTCCCCGATTACGACCGGGTGATCCCGTCCAACAACGACAAGATCCTGGAGGTCGACTGCAAATCCTTTGCCGAGGCAGTGGACAGGGTGTCGACGATCTCGACCGAGAAGAGCCGGGCGGTCAAGCTCGCCATCGAGAATGGCATTCTCGTCGTGTCGGCCACGAGCCCTGAGAACGGCACGGCCGTCGAGGAGCTCGAGGTGCGTTACCACGCCAGTCCACTGGAAATTGGCTTTAATTCCCGATACCTCCTCGACATCGCCGAACAGATCGACGGCGACGGGGCACAGTTCGTGATGTCGGATGCCGGATCACCTACGATCGTCCGCGACAGCGCCGATCCGAGTGCGCTTTACGTTCTGATGCCGATGCGGGTGTGAACGCGCCGGCAACGGCGCCCAGTGCTGGCAAAAAGGCATTTTCTACCCCATATAGTGCGCTATGTTGGCCGAGGCACAGGAAGCCCGCGGCAGCGCCGGTGCCGCGGCGTGGCGCGTCGGTGTAACGCGGCTTGTATTAACGGACTTCCGCAACTATCGTGAGGTTAGGCTCACACTCGGCACCGAGCCGATGGTGCTCACGGGGCCGAACGGCGCCGGCAAGACCAATCTCTTGGAAGCGCTGTCCTTCCTCGCGCCGGGGCGCGGGTTGCGCGGCGCCAAATTGACCGATATCGACCGTCGAACTGGGTCTGAATGCGACCCCCGCGATTCGGGATGGGCCGTTGCCGCGGTCGTCGCGACGCGTCAAGGAGCGTTGCGTGTTGGGACCGGAAGAGATCGCACGGTGAGCGAGCGCCGTGAGGTGCGGATCGACGGCGAGGCCGTGCGCGGCCAGGGGGCCCTCGGCGAGCGGCTCGGCGTCGTGTGGTTGACACCGCCGATGGATCGGCTCTTCCTCGAAGGACCCGGCGGACGGCGGCGGTTTCTGGATAGGCTGGTGCTCGGACTTGATCCCGCGCATGCCTCACGCGCCACTGCATACGGGCAGGCGTTGCGCGAGCGCTCACACCTGTTGCGGGACGGTCCCGCCGACTTGGCGTGGCTGGCCGCGCTCGAGGAGGTGATGGCGGAGCAGGGTGTCGCGCTCGCGGCAGGCCGGCGCGACACTGTGCAGCGGCTCGACCGCGCTTGCGCGGAAGCCGAAGGCCCGTTTCCGCGCGCGCGGCTGACGCTGGTCGGCGCCGTCGAGGGTTGGCTCGAAGAAATGCCCGCCTTGGCCGCCGAGGGCAGGTTTGCGGCGGCGCTCGCCGCAAACCGGGAGACCGATGGGCAGGCCGGCGGTGCGTCGATCGGCCCGCACCGCTCCGATCTCGCTGTCAGTTTGGCGGAGAAGGGGATCGCGGCCGAATTCGCCTCGACTGGCGAGCAAAAGGCCTTGCTGATCGCGATCCTACTCGCCCACGCCACTCTCCAACAAGCGATGCGCGGGGAGCCGCCGCTGTTGCTGCTCGACGAGGTCGCCGCCCATCTCGATTCGTGCCGGCGCGCCGCGCTGTTCGAAGCGCTCGTCCGGCTGAACAGCCAGGCTTGGCTGACTGGTACCGACGCAGCGCTATTCGCGCCGCTAAGATACCACGCCCAGCATTTGTCGGTGCGAGAGGGAACCCTGTCCCCGACCCCTTTGTGATCCGAAAAAACTGAACACCAACGACATGGCGAACATACCCGCATCCGATCCCCTTCGCCCAAACAACGTCGCGAACGACCCAGCTGCGAACGCCGGTCAACACCCTGACCCTGGAGCCGCCTCTCCCCGCGGCAATGGCGCTGCTAATGATCCCAGCCCCACCAACGGCGAGGAAGCGACCTACAACGAGCAATCGATCGAGGTGCTGCGGGGGCTCGACGCAGTACGCAAACGGCCGGGAATGTACATCGGCGACACTGACGACGGTTCCGGCCTGCATCACATGATCTACGAGGTCGTCGACAACGCGATTGACGAAGCGCTCGCCGGTTATTGCGATACCGTCACCGTGACGCTGAATCCCGACGGCTCGTGCACCGTAGCCGACAATGGCCGCGGCATCCCGGTCGGCATCCACGACGAGGAAGGGGTGTCGGCCGCCGAAGTCATCATGACCCACCTCCATGCTGGCGGCAAATTCAACCAGAACGCCTATAAGGTCTCGGGTGGGCTGCATGGCGTCGGCGTTTCGGTCGTCAATGGCCTCTCCGCACGGCTCGACATGCGCATCTTCCGGGATGGCTCAGAGTGGTTTATGCGCTTTCGCGACGGCGCGCCCGAAGCGCCGCTCGCCGAAGTGGGGCCCTCCCCGGCTTGGCCGACGGGGACGAGCCGCCAAGGAGCGGCGACAGGCACCGAGATCACTTTTCTGCCGAGCTCCCAGACTTTTAGCAACACGGAGTTCGATTTTACCACGCTTGAGCATCGGCTGCGTGAGCTCGCCTTTCTGAACAGCGGTGTGACCCTGGTACTGAACGATCTACGTGGGGTCGAGCCGAAGAGTGTTTCGCTGCATTTCGAGGGCGGGGTTGAGGCTTTTGTACGATATCTCGACCGCTCCAAGCAGGCACTGCACGCGCCCCCGATCGTGATTCGCGGTGAGCGGGACGGCATCTTGCTCGAAATCGCGATGGAATGGACCGACAGCTATCATGAGACAATGTTGTGTTTTACCAACACCATCCCGCAGAGGGATGGTGGTACGCATCTGGCGGGCTTCCGCGCGGCGTTGACCCGCACCGTCAACGCCTATGCGAACGACAGCGGGATCGCCAAGAAAGAGAAGGTGATGTTAGCCGGCGAAGACATGCGCGAAGGATTGAGCTGCGTTCTCTCGGTCAAGGTACCGGACCCGAAATTTTCCTCGCAAACTAAGGACAAGCTCGTTTCCTCGGAGGTTCGCCCGGCGGTCGAAAGCATTGTCGCCGACAAGCTGACGCAGTGGTTCGAGGAGCACCCGGCCGACGCCAGGAAAGTCGTGGCCAAGGTCGTCGAGGCGGCGGCAGCGCGCGAGGCGGCGCGCAAGGCGCGCGAACTGACCCGCCGCAAGGGCGCGCTCGACGTCGCTAATCTGCCGGGCAAGCTTGCCGACTGCCAGGAACGCGATCCGGCAAAGAGCGAATTGTTCATCGTCGAGGGTGACAGCGCGGGTGGCTCGGCCAAGCAGGGGCGCGATCGGCGCTTCCAAGCAATCCTGCCGCTCAAGGGTAAGATCCTGAATGTCGAGCGAGCGCGTTTCGACAAGATGTTGAGTTCGGCCGAAATCGGCACATTGATCGCCGCTCTCGGCACCGGGATCGGGCTCGAGGATTTCGACCCTGAAAAGGCACGATATCATCGCATTATCATCATGACCGATGCCGATGTCGACGGCAGCCACATCCGCACGCTCCTGTTGACCTTCTTCTTCCGTCAGATGGCGAGCCTGATCGATAAGGGGTTTCTCTATATCGCCCAACCGCCGCTCTACCGCTTGCAGCGCGGCAATGCCAGAGCGGTCTATTTGAAGGACGACACGGCGCTCGAAGCCTATTGCCTCGACGCCGCGCTGCGGGACGCGGTCTTTACCCGGCATGACGGGGTCGAGCATGCCGGAAACGATCTTCGCGATCTGTTGGAGCTGGCGCGGGTGCACCGCCGCTGGCTGCAGCCCTTGGCCGGCAAGGTCGGCGACATCGAGGTCGTCGAGCAGGCGGCGATTGCTGGCGCATTGTCAGCTACGTTGCTCGCCGACCCGAACCGCGCGATCGCAGCCGCCCGCCGCATTGCCGAGCGGCTCGATCTCCTGGCACCCGAACATGAGCGCCTATGGCAAGGAGAGGTCATCGCCGGCGAGGGGTTGGTCTTGGGACGCACCCGTCAAGGGATCGACGAGCGGTACCTGATCGACGCAGCGCTGCTACGTTCGAGCGAAGCGCGCCGGCTCGATACGGACGGCGAGAAGCTTTGCGAGGTCTACGAGCGCCCGGGCACCCTTGCCGCGCGCGACAAGATCTACCCGATCACCGGGCCCGTGAGCCTTGTTGCAGCGGTCATGGAGCTGGGCCGGCGCGGCATCGACGTGCAGCGATACAAGGGCCTCGGCGAGATGAACCCGGAGCAATTATGGGAAACCACGCTCGACCCCGAGGTTCGATCCTTGTTGCAGGTCAAGATCAACCACGCCGATTCGGCCGAGGAGACCTTTTCGACGCTGATGGGTGATCTCGTCGAGCCCCGCCGCGACTTCATCCAGGCCAATGCGCTCAGCGTCGCCAATCTCGACGTGTAGCCAGGAGCTTTCAGCGCCCACGCCGATGCCGAAAAACAACGAAAATCGCGATCACAACCTCGGAAAACCTGATCGCGCACACTTGCATGCACGTGTTATCAACGGGTTATGTGGCAATTTGCGGAACCGCGGAACAACGAAAACGGCATCGCCTATCAACGAAAACTGCACGGCCCTGAGGGAGCGAGAACAACGAATCAAGAGGATTCGCGGCGCCTGACCACGAGCGCACCGCACCCCCGGCCTTCGCAGGCGTAGGTTTTTTGCGGACGACCCTCTACTGAAGCTCGTAGACGACGAGTTCCGCAGAAATGCCCCCCTATGCTCGTGACTTCGAGGTGCGGGCAGAGGCCGCGATCCCGGAGCCCAACAATCCAGGCCTGTTGGGATTGTTAATGGGCTCGTGTTGATGGATTCTGAGCCTGTTCACGGGCTGAGCCGGGAGCATCGCGCAACGACTTTCCCGACGGTGATCGGGTACAGGCCTCTGACCGGCGCGTCTCCGGGTCACTTATCAACGATCGCCTGAGGAAGATGCAGCTGCAGCAAATTCGCGATTGCGCGAGGTTTCATCATCGCTGACGGCGAGCAGTTCAAAGACCGCCACCGCCTGCTTCCGGCCCTTGACCTCGATCGTCCCGCGCGGGCGCGTTACCGCACGCGCTCCGGCCGCCGAGCAGGTCGAGGCACTGACGAGGACGTCGGTGCGCAGCTCCTTGTTCGCTCCTTCCAGCCGTGCCGCCACATTCACTTCGTCGCCCATCACCGTATAGTTAAGGCGGCGCTCGGTACCCATATTACCGATGACCATCTGTCCCGTGTTGATGCCGATGCGCATTTCGAGACAGGGCCGTCCCTCAGAACGCCAGCGTGAATGCAGAGAGGCGAGTGCCGTGCGCATGTCGAGTGCGGCGCGGCAGGCATTGAGGGCATGGTCGGGGTCTGGAAGCGGCGCACCGAACACTGCCATCAGGCTGTCGCCGATATATTTGTCGAGCATGCCGCGACGGGCGAGCACAATATCCGTCATCGCCGAGAAGAACTCGTTCATCAGGATGGTGAGCTCAGGCGCCGTCAGACGCTCGGCAACAGGGGTAAAATCGCGGATATCGGTAAACAAGACGGTGAGCTCGCGCTCCTCGCCGCCGAGGCGCAACGGGGCGCGCATGCGGCACAGCTCGTCGACCAGATCGGCATGCAGATAACGAGAAAAGGCGTCGCGAATAAACCGCTGTCGGCGCCATTCGGCGATATACCTGCCGCCCGCGATCACGCCGCAGCTGAGCACGATCGTCACTGCGGGAAACAGAAAGTTGAGCCAAAATCCAAAACGCGTAAAGGCAAGGTAATCAAAGAGCGCCAAGCCGACCAGCAGTACCGCGGCGCCGACCACGACTGCGACCAGTCCCCAGCGCGCGAGCACGCCGACCGTCAATCCGCCCAACAACAGCAACAGCGCGTCGATGCCGATGGCGCGGTCGTCCCTTTGCAAAAAGTCCCGTTGCAGGAAATTGGCGATCAACGTTGCATGGCGCTCGACCCCCGGCATCGTCGGGTCGAAGGGCGTCGCAATAGCATCGCGCAACGCACTCGCGCTGACCCCGACGAGGACGATCTTTCCTGCAAAGATCTGCGGCGACACCCTCCCGTACAAGGCATCGGCGAAACTGACCCGCTCGAAGGCGCCGGGCGGATAATAATTGACGAGCAGCCGCATGCCACGGTCGGTCGGCACGTGCAACGCCGCGAGATCGACCCCTTCGCCAAGCGCGACGACGACCTCCGATTTGGGAACGTCAAGGAACACGCGTGCCGCCTCGAGCGACAGCGATGGGAGGTACGCCTCCGCATAACGCAACACCGGGTAATCGTAGCGGTACACACCGGTATTGTCGGGCACCGTGGTCACATGCGCGAGCAGACCATCGGAGGCTAATGGCTCGACCGGCATCTTCAATCCCGCGGCCTCGGGAAGGTAATCGGGCCCGGTGCCGCGGATCCGGTCGTATGCGGCCTCGGCCAAGGTAGCCGGCAAAGCCGGAGGCGGGAACCGAGCGGTCGCACCCGGTTGCAGATCGAGGCTGAACGTCACGATCACCGGCCGGTCCTTCCTGATCGCCTCTCCCAGCTGGATGTCCGGATTGTTCGCCTGTGACAGCCTCGACAACGCTTCGTCGAAGCGGCGTTTGGCCCCCGGATCCAGATCGTGCAGAAGCGGGGCCAGCGCCGCCTCGATCGTGCCCTTTTCCGTCTCGAGGGGTGAGGATTGCGGCTCGGTGAACAACAGATCGAGGCCGATCACTTTCGGTTTGCCGGCGGTGATCCGATCGAGGAACTGCCCCAGTATCCGGCGCGACCAAGGCCAGCGTCCGATCTCGGCGATACTGCGATCATCGATCTCGACGATCACGACCGGGACAGGATGGGGCCGCACCGGCCGAAGACGAAAGCGCAGGTCGAGTAGCTCGCTCTCGATGCGCAGCGGCAATCCCCAATCGCCGGCAATAAAGAAGGCCATCAGCATGGCCAGCGCGATCGCAAGGGTAGGCAGCGTCCGCCAGGCCTCTAACAATCGCCGCGCACGGTTCACTCAGGGCACGCGGGTGGCTTCGACGAACCGGTTGATCTTTTCCTCCCCCCAGCGCACGACTGGCGTATGCGGGGCGCGGATAACAAAGCTCACTCCCTCCCCGGCGGTCAGCATGGCCCAGTTGGTGTCGCGATCCGCCAGGCCGGTGGCGAGGACGCGGCCGTTGACCACGAAGATCTCCGTGGTTCCGGCATCATACCGCTCGATCCAGTCAGTCCCGCGCACCGCAGCGACCATCGACGGGCTCTGAATTTGAAACGGCGTGTCCGGCTGCAACCGTCCCACGACAGTGCGCAAATAGCCCCGCGCGAGAGAAAAAAGGCTCCCGACGCCGCCCGGCTGCGGGACAGTAGCGAAGTGGTCCAGTTTTAATTCGGCCTCGGCGCCAAGCAAAAGCACCGTGTCGTCGCGCAAAGTAACCCTGATGCGGGCTCCTGGGCCCGTGCGCAGGATGTCGCCCTCTTGAACCTCGCTCCGCAAGACGAGCGGCACGGGCGTTGCGGCAGCGGGGCGCTGCAGGCTGGCCGTTCCCGCGAGCCCCGTCACCGTGCCAATAATCTGGGCACCGGCCGAACGGCCTAACCCCGCGCTCCACAGGGCGAAAAAGAGAAGCAACACAATCCGACCGACGCTTGTCATGCCCAGTCCTTCCAAGCGATGGCACCGGCTATCCGTGACGACTTGATTTGTCGTAGCGGCAGGCGACGATTTCCACCCCTGGTGCCCTTGCTGCTGCTGCCAGCGCGATAGACGATTCAGCGATGTGCGGCAATCCGTCGATGCAGGAGTCGACGCGATGTCGATGCGCGCTCGTATCGGGAGCATGCAGCAACGCCGGAAGGCGGGTTAATTGCCGTCGCGGGGTCGCGCAGAAACCCGGCGGGATCTCCGATGGAGCGCGCCATCCGATGACTGCCTAGCTGTCAGATGTCCGAGATCGGCCCGGGGTGCAAGACGCCCGTCCGATCGGACGGGGGGAGATCAGTGATGCGCAAGCTCGCGATGTCGATGTTGGTCGCGATGGCGCCGGCCATCGGCTGCGGCGGGCTCGCCCTGGAATTGGCGCCCGCGGCCCACTCTTATCCGAGCGGCCCCGCGATTCTCCGGACCCCTGGTGAGAGCCCGTTGAACCCGTGAAAAGCCGGGCGCATTGCGGAGCATCGCTGGCGGCGCGTCCCCCGTCTTTACCGCCCGGTCATCACGGGATCTCGTACACGGCGAGCTCCTCGGCGATACCCCGCAATGCTCGGCGCTGCGGTACCGGGCTGAGGCCGCTGGTAGCGAGCAAACTCGAAGCCTGCGGGTGCGCGACGACCGGCCCGGTGGCAAGGATCGAGCGCGCGTCGGCCAAGCCTTGCACGCGTGACGCGATATTAACGGTCGTGCCGAAGTAGTCTTGCCGGTCGTTTAGGACGACCGCCAGGCACGGCCCTTCGTGAATGCCGATCTTGAGTAGCAACTCGTGACCGTTGCGCCCGTCATTGAGGCGGTGCATCGCCTCGCGCATGCGCAACGCTGCTGCAAGCGCACGATCGGGGGTCGGGAAAGTCGCCATCACTGCGTCGCCGATCGTCTTGACTACGGCACCGGCCTCCGCGGCGACGATCTCATTGAGCACCTGGAAATGCGCTCTGACGAGATCAAAAGCTGCCAAGTCGCCGACGCGGTCGTAAAGCTCGGTGGAACCCCTCAGGTCGGTAAATAGGAAGGTCAGGCTGGTGATCTTGAGGCGTTGATCGACATCGATCGTGTCGGTGCCGTAGATGTCGCGAAACACCTGGTTTGTCAGGAGCCGCTTCGCAGTTAGAAACGGTCTGCGCCTGGCTAGCAGTTCATGGAGCTTGTTGTTGGCGACCCACAGTCCCGGGAGCGCCCGCGCATCGGTATGGTTCTCCAGCGACAAACGCAACGGCCCGGGACGAAGTTCGACGGTCTCGGTCGGCGCGCGCAGCTTGTCGAGTACCAGCGTCAAGTTCTGGCGCTCGCGCGTCGGCTCGCCCTTAACGTCGAGGAATCGGGTCGCATGGGTCACCGGGTCGAGGACGATCACAAATTCGGCTGGCAATTGCAGCGAAAGGAGTGCCTTCTCGCCGGGCGGCAGCTCGACCGATTCGAGGACGATATCTTGGATCAGGTCCTCGAAATTGTCCGGGACATCGATACCCGAACCCCAGAACACCTGACGAAAATACTCGTTGAAAGGTAGTTCGCCGGGGTCGTGCGCCGCGATCCTGCGCACCCGGCGGTTGACTGTGAAGGTCACCTCGACGATCTCGTCGAGGACCGGCGTGTATCCAGCTGCACACCATGCGCAAGCGTATTCGTCCTTGTCGACGCTCTTCAAAGTCGTGCTCGAATCGAGTACACCGCCGCAGCCTGGGCACAGCACATTCCACGCCAACTCGAAGATTCCAAGCCGCGCCGCGTGCAGAAAGGCGGCGATTACGCGTTCCTCGTCGAGCCCAGTCTTCGCGGCGAAATCCAGCACGTTGACCCGGCAGAGTGCGCGATCCGGAGCGTCCTCGACGAGCTTCTCGATAGCGTTCGTCGTGTCGGGATCAGCCGACTGGCGCAGAACGGAAAACAGATTTCTGGCTTCGCTCATCGTTCTGTCCTATCCCGCATCCCCGCACGTTGGGAGCCGGCAAGGCGGCCGACTCGATGCCGCCGTTCCCCCTTATTTGGTAACGAATCAGGCATGCGCCAGCTTTGCTATTGCCACCCTGCTGCCATCATGTTGTCAGCATCATAGAGTGATAAAGGCCGATGAGGCGCGCCGACCGGCTTTTTCAAATCATCCAGATCCTGCGCCGGACGCCTGGACCGATAACCGCGGACGCACTCGCCGCCGAGCTCGAGACCTCCAAGCGGACAGTCTATCGCGATATCGCGGACCTGATCGGTCAGCGGATACCGATCCGGGGCGAGGCTGGGGTCGGTTACGTTCTGGAGGCGGGGCTCGACCTGCCGCCTCTGATGCTGACGCCCGACGAGATCGAGGCAGCCGTGCTGGGCGCCCAATGGGTGGCGCGTCACAGCGATCCAGCGTTGGCGCGGGCGGCGGCGGATCTGATCGCCAAAATCGGCGCCGTTGTACCGGAACGGCTTCGTCCCTACGTGTTCGAGCCGGCGACAGAGATGCCACCGGCATGGAACCTGGCTACCGATGGCCTCGACATGGTGCGGGTGCGCGCCCAGATCCACGCGGGCCGGAAAATCGCATTGTGCTATCGCGACGAGCAGGGTCGTGAGAGCGAACGAACAGTCTGGCCGGTGACCGTCGGCTACCGGGAGACTGTCCGCCACCTGATCGCCTGGTGCGAACTGCGCCAAGACTTCCGGAGCTTCCGGACCGACCGAGTGAGGGCGGCCGGATTCCTCGACGAGCGCTACCCAGAGCGGCCGAGTGTTCTGCGGGCAAAATGGCGGCGGACCTTGGTGCACGCAAAAACGACGAGCGCTTAGAATAGCTCATAGCACTTCGCGCAGACGGTCGGGCAGCCATGCCTGGCCACAATCATCGAAGCACTCCAAAGAGCTTTCTTCCGTACGGAGCACGCATCTTTGACCCTTAATCGACGTCAGTTGTTTGGCGGGGCCGCCATGCTGGCCACCGGTGGTTCCGCCTCGCCCTTAGTCCAAGCGACAGAACAGCCCGCTTCCCACGCCACCCCGGCGGCGGGAGCTGCGCTGCAGGGGCCGGCAGACCATACGCTACGCATCGCCACCGGCCTCGTCGAGCTTGGCCCGGATACAACAGTCGCGACTAAGATCTATAACGGCCAGTTCCCCGGCCGGCTGTTGCGTCTCTCGGAGGCAAGGCGCGTGGTCGTCGACATCCAGAACGACACCGACACACCGGAACAGCTGCATTGGCATGGTCAGTTCCTGCCGGCTGATGTGGACGGTGCCGCGGAAGAGAGAACGCCGTTCATCCCCGCGCACGGCATGCAGCGTATCGCTTTCACGCCAGGTCCGGCAGGGTTCCGATTTTACCACACCCATGTCAGGGCCGGCGCCGACCTCACCGCCGGGCTCTATAGCGGGCAAGCCGGGCTTGTCTACATCGAGCCAGCACACGACCAGGGTGCCTATGACCGCGAAGTGTTTCTCACGCTCAAGGAGTTCGGACCGTTCCTGTCTCGTACCGAGATGCCGCTCGATTTCTTGGCCCCGGCAAACCGCGTACGCGGACTGCAAGAGGCATCACAGCAGGCGATGCGTGCAGCGCTCAGGGAGGGGCTCAAGCAGGAGTACGAGCTGGCTTACAATTTCTTCTCGATCAATGGCCGCATGCTTGGCCAGAGCGAGCCGGTCCGCGTCAAGGCCGGCGAGCGCGTGCTATTCCATGTTCTGAACGCGAGCGCCAGCGAGATCCGCAGCCTCGCGCTGCCGAGCCACGTCTTTTGGATCGTGGCGCTTGACGGCAATCCGGTGCCGCATCCTTCGGAGGTGCCGGTGCTATGGATAGGTCCTGCGGAGAGAGTTTCCGCCACCGTCGAGATGAAACAGCCGGGCGTCTGGGTTCTCGGCGATCTCCTCGACGAGGACCACAGACGCGGCATGGGCATTGTCGTCGAATACGCCGGCCGAAGAGGTGAGCCGCAATAGCGGTAGCCGTCTCCGTTCCGCTGGGATTACAGGTTATTCGGCAACCCCGATGCCGCCGCATCGCCGCCGGATGAAGTCATCGAAATGACCTTCGGGGCCCATATCGGAGCCCGCGAAGGCTTCGACGAGTTCACAATCAATGGCATCGCCTTCTCAATGGATAAGATGGCGCCAATGTTCCGCTTCGCCCATGGTAGCCGTAATCGACTGCACATGCGAAACGCCACCAACGATATCCATCCCATCCATCTACATCGGCACAGCTTCGAGATCACCAGCATTGCCGACCTCCGGGGTGATCAAGGATGTGGCAATGCTCGGCAGTTTCCCAAGAAATGACGATCGACTTCACCGCCGACCAGCCGGGCTTGAGCCTCTTCCATTGTCATATGCAAGGGCACATGGATTTCGGCTTCATGGCCTTGTTCGATACCGACTGAACCGACGACTCGGCGTTGGATGAGCTACTCGGCCGCCGCCTTCTCGACCGGGAGCGGCTCGGTGCCGATCCAGGGATGTTCAGCGACGTCGAAGAGGACGCCCTCGGGGCCGTAGAACTTGACTTCGAAGCCGCCGATCCGGTCTCCGCCCTGGTCCATGTAATGCTTGCCGCCCAACCCCTCGAGCTTCTTTGCGGCTTGCTCGACATCCTCGACGAGAATGCCGAAATGATGCAGGCCGGTGTAGTCGAGGCCCTTGCCGATCTGGTCGGTCTTGAACCGTAAGATTGCCAGGTCGATTGTCCCGTCGCTCAGATGGTAACCGTAAGCGAGTGGTCCATCGGTCTTGCGGACCTCCTCGAAGTCGAACGCCTTTTTGTAGAACGCGGCCATCACGTCGGGATCTTTTGCGGCGATGGCGATGTGACGAAGCTTAGCCATACCGACCTCCGATTACTGTGAGTTATTCGGCGGCCTCCTTGATCGGAGCCGGCAACGGCTCCGCTCCCGCCCAGCCATGCTCGGCGATATCGAAGAGCACGCGCTCGGGGCCGTAGAACTTCTTCTCGAAATATCCGGCTTGCTGCCCGCCATGGCCTTGGTCGATGTAGTGCTCGGCGCCGAGGCTTTCGAGCTTCTTCGAAAACTCCTCGACGTCCTCGACCAGCACGCCGAAATGGTGGATGCCGCGAAAATCCATGCCCTTGCCGAGCTGGTCGGTCTTGAATTTGAGGATCGCCATGTTGAGCGTGCCGTCGCTCAAGAACACGCCATCTGCGAGCACGCCGTTCGGCCGGCCCACTTCTACGAAATCAAAAGCCTTCTTATAGAATTCGGCCATCGCATCCGGATCTTCCGCGGCAATGGCGATGTGGCGCAGCTTGGGCATGACTCTCCTCCTCGTCTTGCTGATCGCCGCACCCTAACACAACCAACGCCTCAACTCGAAGCGGTGCGGAGACTCTCGTGCGGGATCGAGGACAAAATCCGCGCCATGTTCTTGCCGACGCGGGTCAGCGCCTCGTTCCACGGGAAGAGTCCAAACCGGTCGAACTCGGGCAGTAATGTCCCGTTCGGGAGCGTGAAATACGAGTTGCAGACAAGGTTGCGCGGGTTCGGTAAAGGCTGCGGCGTCCACGCGAATAGCGCGAGATCCTTGCCGCGCAGATAAGAGTGTACGCCTAGCCCTACCAACTTGTCAGGCGGGGCCACAAGGCCAGTTTCTTCGCGCAGCTCCCGCGCCGCGGCATCAACGAAACTCTCCTTCTGCTCCGCGGTGCCCTTGGGGATGTCCCAACGCGGCGAGCGCGTCGCATGACCGAGCAGGATCCGCTCGCCGTCGGTCACAATCACGCCGCAACTCGTCTGCCGCTGGGTCAAGGCCACGTACCGCTTCCCGAAACGCCTCCGTAGAAACCGCCGCGTCTGTCGTTATCCGTGGCGGTTCCGTTATCGGCGCAGCCCACCGTGAGCAACGACAGCAGCAACCCGAGCAGGGCCGGCCAATACATGCGCACCGCTATTCGCCGCCCTTTTCTTTCATCGATTTCTCGTCCCACAACCTCAGCCTATAACCGTCCGGGTCGCACAGCTCAGCGCCGTAGCCCCAAAACACTTTCATCGGCGGATGAACAAAGGGCACGCTGGCCGCGGCAAGCGAGTCGTGCTTCGCCTCGACGTCGTCGACCTGGATCGTCAACGAGATACCGGGACAGTCCGCGACTTCCGCTTGATAGAGAAAAATTGTCAAGTCGGCATCATCGCGCATCGCCGCCGTTTTCCGATCGGGCATTTCGAACTCTACTTCGAATCCCAAATGATTCTTGTACCAGTCGCGCGACTTCCGCCAATCACGAACCGGCAGAGACAGATGATCGAGTCTGGGCATTGGCGCCGACTCCCTTCATGTCTGTGTTCGGGCAAACTAGGATCGTGCCTGGTATAGCTGCAAACAGTATGTGGAGGGAGATCGTACATGACCGCTGAACTGCGCTGCTATCGGCCACTGATCATCGGAAGGCGCGGCGCGGTCGCGGCAAATCACCCGCTCGCTGCCCAGGCCGGGCTGATGACGTTGCGCGCCGGCGGCAACGCAATCGATGCGGCGGTCGCGACGGCGATGACATTGGCCGTCGTCGAGCCGATGATGTCCGGGCTGGGCGGCGACGGGTTTTACCAGGTTTATGAGCAGGCCAGCGGGCGCGCCATGGTGTTCAACGGCTCGGGCCCTGCTCCCTCGGCCGCGACCCCGGATCGTTATGCCCGCGGGATTCCGCGCATCGGGCCACTTTCGGTCTCGGTCCCCGGTATGCTCGCCGGCATAGAGGCTATGCATCAGAGGTTTGGGCGACTGGCCTGGCGCGATCTCTTCGCCGAGGCCATTACTTTCGCGCGCGACGGCTTCGCCGTCACCCCGCACTATCGCCACCGCGCCGGCGAATACCGCGCGACACTCGGCGTCGATCCGCGCACCGCGGCGACTTTTCTGATCGACGGCGAGGCGCCGCCGGTTGGCGCCCTGATCGTGCAGTCCGACCTCGCCCGTACCCTCGAAGAAATCGCTTCCGAGGGTGCGGAGACCTTCTACCGGGGCTCCTTGGCGCGGCGGCTTGCGGCGGGTCTCGTGGCGATCGGGGCGCTAGTCTCCGCCGCCGACCTCGCAGCTTACGCTGCTGAATGTCAGGAGCCGATCGCGATCGACTACCGTGGCTTCACCGTGCTCGAGGCGCCGCCCAACTCGACCGGCTTTGTGCTGCTCGAGGAACTGAAGATCCTCGAAAACTTTGATCTTGCCGGAATGGGTCTCTTATCTGCAGATGCAGTCCATGTCATGGTCGAGGCGAAAAAGCTCGCCTTCGCCGACCGCGAGCGCTGGGGCGCCGACCCCCGTTCGGTTGCCGCACCGCTGCCGGAACTGCTGTCGGCCCACCACACCGCCCGACTCGCGGCCGGCATCGACATGCGGCGCGCGGCCCCAGCCCGGATGGCGGCCACCGCGGCTGGTGACACGACCTATTTCTGCACAGCCGATGGCGATGGCAACGCGGTTTCGGGCGTGCAGAGCATCAATGGCAGCTTTGGTTCGGGGATCATCGCGGGCGATACCGGCATCCTACTCAACAATCGCATGACCTATTGGCACCTCGATCCCGGACATCCTAATCGGCTCAGCCCCACGCGGCGCGTGCGTCACACGATGAACCCGCCGATTGTGCTCAAGGACGGCGCATTGTGGTGCGTCTTTGGCACACCCGGTGCAGACAACCAGGTGCAGATCAATATGCAAGTGCTGACGGCGATGACCGATTTCGGTCTCGACCCGCAGCAGGCGGCGGAACTGCCGCGCTGGACGTCGAACCTACCCGGTCAATACGCAAATTGGCCGCATGACGGCGAGGACGCGCTAACGATCGAGCGGCGCTTTCCAGACACAGTGCGTGCCGAACTCACGCGTCGTGGTCACCCGGTCAAAACAGTCGGCGATCTCGAAGGGCCGTGCAGCGTCGAGATTATTCGCCGTGATCCGGCGACCGGCATGCTGCTCGCCGGCTCCGACCCGCGCCGCGACGGTTGGGCATTGGCCTGGTGAGGTGGTGGAGGAGCACGCCATGAAAATTTGTGATGTCGAGGTGTTTCAGGTCAGTTGGTCACCCGGGGACAAGCCGGAGCAGCGCAGTGCCTGGGTCAGAATCTACTGCGATAACGGCGCATTTGGGATCGGCGAGGCCTCGCCAATGCA
>JAFAHQ010000003.1 GCA_019237135.1 Alphaproteobacteria bacterium | reverse complement strand
CAGAGCCGCTGCGATTGCCAGAGCCCTTCCCCTCCTGGGCCGTGCTTTTGGTTCGCTTAACTGTTGCATCGTCCGCTCCATTTGCACAAACCGCATATCGGGGCTGTGACAGCCGGACGCGGTTTTTAGAATCTTTAAAATGTAGATTAGCCGCCCAAATCAAATCCGATGTTTTTTGCATTAGGTGTTGAACGGAATTCAGCAATGCACCGCTCCGATTTTGCAGATCTGATCGCGTTCGTTGCCGTCGCCGACAATCTCAGCTTCCGGGCGGCGGCCGCGCGTCTCGGCGTCACACCTTCGGCGCTCAGCCACACGATACGGCACCTCGAGGAGCGTCTCGGCGTCCGATTGTTGAACCGCACGACTCGGAGCGTCTCGCTCACGGATGCGGGCCTACGCCTGCTCGACCGGCTGCGACCTGCGGTCGAGCAGATCTCTCGGGCAATCAACGACCTCAAGAGTGAGCAAGAGCATCCCTTCGGGCGCCTGCGCCTTTATGTGAGCCATTTCGCCGGCGTGGCTGTCATCGCGCCAATCTGGGCACGCTTCTTATCGACCTTCCCCGATGTCCAGCTCGAAGTGCACACCGACGAGGCGCTGTTGGATATCGTGGCGAAGGGGTTCGACGCCGGTATCGGACCAAAATTCCAAGCGGCCGCGGACATGATCGCCGTTCGGGTAACTGGCCCGATGAAGGCGGCTGTGGTCGGCGCGCCGGCCTATTTCGCGCGACGGGGGCTGCCGCGTACGCCGGACGATCTCGCCCAGCATAGCTGCGTTCAATACCGCTTGGCCGGGGACGGTGCCGTGTTCGATTGGGCATTCGAGCGGGACGGCAAGTCACGGCGAGTTACGGTGGATGGCCGAATCATCGTCAACGATCCCGATTTGGCAATTCGCGCGGCCGTTGACGGATTGGGAATAGCGTACACGGTCGAAGCTCAGGCCGATCCGTTTCTGCGCACTGGGCAGCTGGTGCGCGTGCTGGAGGACTGGTCGCCCTCCTTCGAAGGGCTCTTCCTCTACTACCCCGGCCAGCGACAGGTGCCGGTTGCGCTGCGCGCATTGATCGAAATGCTCCGAACAGCCCGTGTGTCGCCACCGGCTCTAGCCTCGCTCGAGGTACCTTTCGCGGCCGAGGGACAGCGCTCAGGGCCGGCGACGCCTGCGCCGCTCGTGGGATAATTACGATCTTAGAATTGCCCCATTGATATTGCATTTTTCCAAGATGAGCGGGGCGCGGCTGGGGAGCTGTGCGAATAATCGACTGCATCAAAACTGATGTGGTCGAGCGTTGGGAGCGGCCTTGAGCCCGGCAAGCGAAACGAATGGGGACTACAACCTGACAGTGAACTTTTGCTGTAGATTTGCTGCAGCTGCAGTTGGGACCGATCGACGATACAAATATTGATTGTAGTCGGCCGATCGCATCGGGCGACCGGCTGACGCGGGAGGTGGTAGCATCGAAGGTTCGCTTTCTCGGGGATCATCGATGCTACGCGCGCTGCTGTTGCTGTTCGTCTTCGCCGCCGCGCCGGTGTTGGCGCAGGAGTACCAATCGAAAGAACTGGCGGATGCGGCACGCGACTGGCGCCAGGAGCTGATCGACACCGTTCCGGCGAACAAGAAGCAGCCCAATCTCGTGGCCGCATTGCGGCGGACGGCCGAGATCGAATATCAGGCGAAAGACTACGCGGCAGCCGTGCGCAGATTGACGAGTGCCATCGCCAACGGCGCCGATGACGGCCTCGTCTGGCTTCGGCTCGCCCAGAGCGAGCTCGCTGCCAACGACGACCACGCGATGGCGAGCGCCTACAACGCCTATCTGAAATCCGCCGACCCGGTCGAGCGCGGCACAGCGCTCTTTGTCATCGGCCGTGACTACGACCGCCATGACAAGCAGAAAGAGGCGCTCGCTGCCTTCGACGCCGGGCTCGGCTTCACTCGTCTATCCCCGATCGTCGAAAGGGCTGAAGAGCTTCGGCGGCTCGTCGCCTTCCGGGTCACCAAGGTCGAGGTCCAGGCCGAGGCCGAGGCGGCGCGCGCCTGCCTCCGCTTCAACGAACAGATCGCGACGAGGAGCGACATCTCCTACAGCGCCTTTGTGCGCAGCGAGCCGAAGCTCGACGGTATCGTTACCGCCCGCGGCGACACGCTGTGCCTCGAGGGCATGAAGCACGGCGCGATCTACAATGTCGAAATCCGCAGCGGACTGCCGGCCACGACCGGCGAGCAGATGCGCGAGAAGTTCGCGACCCGGATCGTAATCCCCGACCGCAAGCCGCAGATCCGCTTCTCCGGCGCCGGCTATGTCTTGCCCAAGCAGGACACCTCGGGGCTGCCGCTGACCACGATCAATGTCGCCAAGGTCAAATTGCGGCTGTTGCGGGTCAACGAACGCAACCTCGTCCCGAGCATCGACGCCGAGCGGCTGACGCTGAGCTTTTCGTCCTACGAGGTCGACGAGATCATCAACCGGACCGGTAGCCTCGTTTGGGAGGGCGAGATGGCGATCACCGGCGAGCGCAACCGCACGGTGACGACGGCGATCCCGCTCAAGGACATGATCCGCGAGAAAGGCCCCGGCATCTATCTCGCGGTCGCCGAACGCAGCGACTTGCGGCAGGACGAATACGCCGAGCCGGCGACGAACTGGGTCCTCGTCTCGGATCTCGGGCTCGCCGCCTACAAGGGCACCGACGCGCTGGCGGTTAACATTCGCTCGCTTGCCGACGGCAAACCTCTGCCCGGCGTCGCCGTCCAACTCTACGCTCGCAACAATGGGGAGCTGGCGGAGGCCACAAGCGACGCCGGCGGCATTGCGCGCATCCCCCGCGGGTTGCTGCGCGGTCGTGGCGGCGACGAGCCTTTTGTGGTGACTGCGCATGGCCCTGACGACGACTTCAACTTTCTCGAGATTGGGCGCGCCGCTTTCGACCTCAGCGACCGCGGGGTCAGCGGCCGGTCTCAGCCCGGCCCGGTCGACGCCTTCCTCTACACCGATCGCGGCATCTACCGGCCCGGCGAAACGGTCGAGCTCGTGGCTCTGGTGCGCGACGACAAGGCCGAATCGTTATCGGGTCTGCCGATCGGCGTACGCCTGTTGCGGCCCGACGGGATCGAGGTCGAGCATCGCCTACTGTCGTCAAACTCTCCGGGCGGCCGGTTGGGGGCGTATCATCAGAGCTTCGCGCTGCCGCGCGATGCGCGCATCGGCGCCTGGCAAGTCGAGCTGCGTCTCGATCCGAAGGCCCCGCCGATCGGTACGGCCGAGTTCCGGGTCGAGGATTTTGTGCCGCCGCAGCTCAAGGTCGAGCTCTCTGCCGCCGAGGACCCGATACGCCCCACCCAGGCTTTCCCGGTCGACATCGCCGCATCTTACTACTATGGCGCCCCAGGGGCCGATCTGGGGGTCGAGGCCGAGGCGATCATAGCTCTCGATGAGAACCCCTTCCCGAACTACCCGGACTTCCAGTTCGGTCTGGTCGACGAAGAGTTCACCGCCGATCGGCGCGACATCGAGGCGCCCACGACCGACGAGGACGGCAAGGCCCAGCTGTCGGTCGAGCTAAACGATCTGCCGGACCTGACCCGCCCGCTGGCAGCGACGATCCGAGTCGGCGTCTTCGAGCCCAGCGGCCGGGCCGTCTCGGAGACTTTAACCAGACCCATTCGGCAGCGACCGCTGGCCATCGGGTTGCGCTCGCCAGCCGGCGCCGATGCGGCCCCGGAGGGTGCGGAGGCACCACTCGAGGTGATCGCGCTCGATCCAAAGGGCGCGCCGATCGCGGCGAAGGGACTTCGTTTTGAGCTGCTGCGCGAGACCTGGGAATACCGCTGGTACTCGGTCAACGGCATGTGGCGACACAAATCGCATATTCGCAGCCAGCCGATCGATGCCGGCGTCGTCGATGTCGGCACCGAGGGTCCGGCGAAGCTCGCTCGCCAGCTGCCGGCAGGACGCTATCGGTGGGAGGTGACCGATGCTTCGAGCGGAGCGCAGTCGAGCCTGCGCTTTCACGTCGGCTGGTGGGTCGAGGCCGAGCAGCCCGACGTCCCGGACAAGCTCGAGGCTGTGCTCGACAAGCCGAGCTACCAACACGGCGAGACCGCTAAGCTGTTCGTCAAGGCGCCGTTCGCCGGGGAGGCCGAACTGGCGATCGCCTCGGATCGAGTTCTGTCGCTGCGTGCATTGAGCCTACCGGCCGACGGCATCACGCTCGACATCCCGGTCGACTCCTCGTGGGGCGGCGGGGTCTATGCGTTGGTCAGCGCCTATCGCCCGACCGATGCGCCAGGGCCAGCGCAGCGTGGCCCTGGGCGGGCCGTCGGGGTCGCCTGGATCGGGATCGACAGCAGCCCGCGCACTCTCGTAGCGGCGCTGACCGCGCCCACCGTGGTGCGTCCGCGCAGCCCGGTCGAGATCGGGGTCAAGGTCGCCGGTCTTGCCGCCGGCGAGGAGGCCTATGTCACGCTCGCCGCGGTCGACGAGGCCGTGCTGAAATTGACCGAGTTCGAGAGCCCGCTGCCCGAAAAATACTATTACGGCAAACGTCAGCTCGGGGTCGAGTTGCGCGATCTCTATGGCAGGCTGATCGACGCGCGAGCGAACACGGTCGGGGTGCTGCGCAGCGGTGGCGACAACTTTGCCAAGCGATCTGTCACCGGGCTGCCGGACAAGAGCAGCAAGGTGGTCGCCTTGTTCTCCGGCATCATCCGGCTCGACGGCGACGGCGCGGCGCGGGTCCGCTTCGACCTTCCCGATTTCCAAGGCCAGCTGCGGCTCATGGCAGTCGCCTTCTCGGGGCACAAGGTGGGCTCCGGGGCCGGTTCGATGACGGTGCGCGATCCGGTGGTGACGACTGTCTCGCTGCCCCGCTTTCTGGCACCGGGCGATGTCGGCCGCGTCGGCGTCACGATCAACAATCTCGAAGGTGCAACGGGCGACTATCACCTGACCCTGTCGGGGAGCGGCTCTGCTGGGTTTGCAACGCCGGTGAACCGCTCGGTGCAGCTCGCCCCGGGCGGTACTTTCGCCGACAGCTTTGCGTTATCGGCAACGACGCCGGGAATCGCGTCCCTCAAACTAGAGCTTTCCGGGCCGGGGGATCTGAAAGTCGTGCGCGATTTCACGATCGGCGTCCGGCCGGCGCAAGCCTACCAGCTGCGGCGCTTCGTCGGACGGCTGCAGCCGGGAGAAAGCGTCACCCTCGACGACGGGGCGGCGGGTGAGTTCCTGCCGGGCACAGCGGAAGCCTTGCTGAGCGTTAGCCCGCGGCCCGATTGGGATGTTCCGGGGTTGTTGCGGGCGCTCGACCGCTACGCCTATGGCTGTCTCGAGCAGACGACGAGCCGGGCATTGCCGCTGCTCTATGTCGAAGACGTCGCGCGCTTGTGGCGCACCGATCCAGGAGGATCGACGGCAGAGACGCTCGACCGCGCGATTGGCCATATCGTCGAATTGCAGCGTTCGGACGGCAGCTTCGGGGTGTGGAGCGACAGCGGCGACACCGTGCCCTGGCTCGACGCCTACGCCGCCGATTTTCTGATCCGCGCCAAAGAGCACGGCAAGAATGTCCCCGATTTTGCGATCAAATCGGTGGTGGCCTGGCTGCACGATTATGTCCGCCAGGACCACTCGGAAATCGCGGAATTGCCGGCAGTGGCCTATGCCCATTACGTGCTGGCGCGCGCCAAATCGGACGACCTCGACGGGTTGCGCTATTTCAATGACACGCAATTGGCGCGGCTGCCGACCCAGCTCGCCAAGGCGCAGGTCGCCGCGGCATTGGCGGAATACGGCGACGCCGCACGCGCCGCGACGGCTTATGACGCTGCACTCGAACCGGGAGCGCCGCGACCCGCGGGGATCCGTTACGTGGATTACGGCAGCGAGCTGCGCGACAGTGCCGCCGTCCTCGCCTTTGCCGCCGGCAATCCCGGCAACCGGGCGCGACTGACCACGATCATCGACCGGATCGCCGAACGCTTCACACGGGCCGCCCGAACCAGCACGCAAGAGCAGGCCTGGCTGCTGATGGCCGCCGAGGCGGCCGTCCGCGTCAGCGGTGGAGACACGACCGTGGCGATCGGCAATGACGCGCCGACGACCCGTTCCGAGCCAGTCTATCTGCGCCGCCCGCTGGGCTCCGGGAGTGCCGACCAGACTGTTACCAATCGTGGCGATGCGCCGTTGTGGCGCTCGGTGTCGATTACCGGGGTGCCAGTCGCAGATCTGCCGGCCGAAAGCAAAGGCTATGTGGCGACCCGCAACGTATACCGGCCGGACGGCACCGATGCTGATCTTCGCAAGGCGCGGCAGACCGACCTTTTTGTCGTCGTGATCAAGGGGGTGCGGACCGATGCCACGCAAGCGGCGCAGACCCTCGTCGTCGACCTGTTGCCGGCCGGGTTCGAGATCGAGACGGGAACCGTATCGAAGGGCCGCTCGACCACGGATTACTCCTGGCTGCCAGAGCTCACCGAGACGAGCTATACCGAAGAGCGCGACGACCGGTTCGTCGCGGCACTCGACCTTAAGGGCGGCGCCAAGGACTTCACCCTCGCGTATGTCGTGCGCGCCGTGACCGCCGGGGAGTTCACATACCCCGCCCTCGTGGTCGAGGATATGTATGAGCCCGAAACCAGCGGGCGCACCGCAATCGGCAAATTGACGGTTGCCGCGCGATGAGCAATTCCCGGTTATTTCCCGGTTACCCCGATTTTTCCCGCTTTTCGGCCCGTAAAATTCCCGGTTCGAATTCTCGGTTTTGCATGTCAAGTATCTGACACATAACGCATTATGAGGACCGTCCTCGGCTATACCGGATTTTTTACCCGGTTTTTCCCACGAAGCCGGGAAAAGCGACTGCCCTGGCTCGTCCCCTCTGTTGCTTTGATCGCGTGTCTCGTTACCGCCGTATATTACGCGCTGCCAGCGCCCGCGCTCGATCGTAGCCGCAGCGCATCGGTGCTCGTCCTCGCCGCCGACGGGTCGATTCTGCGCGGATTTCTGACGTCGGACGGCAAATGGCGACTGCCGGTCGAGCCAGAGGCTGTCGACCCGCTCTACCGCCGGATGCTGATCGCGGCCGAGGACCGGCGGTTTGCCGCGCATCCCGGTGTGGATCCGATCGCCGCGGCGCGTGCCCTTTTTCAGCTTGTCCTCAGCGGCCGCGTCGTATCGGGCGCCTCGACCTTGACGATGCAAGCGGTACGCCTGCTCGAGCCTCACCCGCGCTCGCTCGTGGCCAAGCTCGCAGAGATGGCCAAGGCGCTAGCGTTGGAACGCCTGATGTCAAAGAACCGGGTGCTGAGCCTCTACCTGACCCTCGGACCCTTCGGCGGCAATCTCGAAGGCGTACGTGCGGCGAGCCTCGCCTATTTCGGCAAGGAGCCAGTCCGGCTCTCCGTGGCGGAGGCGGCGCTGCTCGTCGCCATCCCGCGCTCGCCCGAGCGGCTACGCCCGGACCGGCACCCCGACGCGGCCCGCGCCGCGCGCGATCGGGTCCTCGAGCGAATGGCCGATCAGCACGTGATCTCGACCGCCGCTCTTACCGAAGCCCGCGATCAAGAGGTTCCCTCGACGCGGCTGGCGATGCCGTTCCGGGCACCGCACCTCGCACGGGACTTGCGAGATGAAAAACCCCAGGCTGCGGTCCATCGCACGACAATCGATTCGCTGCTGCAACAACGCGTCGAGGCCCTTCTCGGGCGTGAGGTCTCGGGGCTCGATCGGCAGGCCAACCTCGCCGCAGTCGTTGTCGACAACCGCGATCGTCGAGTGCTCGCCTATGCCGGGAGTGCCGATTTTGCTTCCGCGGCGCGCCGGGGAACCCTCGACATGGCCCGCGCCCTGCGCTCGCCGGGCTCGGCGCTGAAGCCGTTCATATATGCGATCGGGTTCGACCGACTGATCATTCACCCGGAGACCGTACTGGAGGACCGCCCGCGGAATTTCGGCGACTACTCTCCGTCTGATTTCGACGGTCGTTTCCAGGGTGAGGTGACCGCACGGGAAGCTCTGCAATATTCGCTCAACCTGCCGGCGGTCGGGCTACTCGACCGGGTCGGGCCGGGTCGGTTCACGGCCGCACTCGCCGCTGCGGGGATTCGGCTGCGCTTGCCTCGACCGGCCGCCGAGCCGGGTCTCGCGGTGGCGCTGGGCGGCGGTGGGATCACGCTCCTCGACCTGGTGCGCCTTTATTCAGCGTTGTCGAACGGTGGAGAGGTGGCGCCGCTGCGCTATCGGGCGGATGAACCGACGACTTCGGGCACGGCGATCTTTGGACCGCTCGCCGCCTGGTACGTCAATGGAATCTTAGCCGAAGCACCGCCGCCGCCCGGCGTTTTGCCGGCTGAAATCCGCCGCGGGCGCAGGTTCGCCTTCAAGACTGGCACGTCTTACGGCTACCGCGATTTTTGGGCGATCGGCTACGACCCGGAGGTGACGATCGGCGTTTGGGCCGGGCGGCCCGACGGCACGCCGATGCCGGGCCATAGCGGCCGGCTGACTGCGGCGCCGGTCCTGTTCAAGATAGCGGACCTTCTCGGCCCGTCGCGCTCACGCGATGCCATCCCACCGCCCCCAGGCACCCTTTTGCTCAGCCGGAACGATCTGCCACCGCGACTACGGCGGCTCGAACCCCGCGCGCCAGCCCCGGCACAACCCGGGGGCCCCAAGATCGTTTATCCGCCGGACGGGGCACTGATCGAATGGCGCGGGGAGGAAGTGCCGCTTGAGGCGATCGGCGGCAAAGGGCCGCTCCAATGGCTGGTCGACGGTAGACCGCTACCGCCAGACCCGCCGCGCCGCGGGGTCTACTGGCAGCCTGACGAAATCGGCTTCGTGCAGCTCTCGGTGATCGACGCCGCGGGCCGTAGCGCCCACAGCACCGTGCGTCTCTCCCGTTAGTGATAGGGCGGCCGATGCAGACCCGCAGGGGAGATCGTGAAGATCTCGTAACCGGCCGCGGTCACCCCGATCGTGTGCTCGAACTGCGCCGAAAGCGAGCGGTCCTTGGTAACCGCCGTCCATCCGTCGCTGAGGATTTTGACCTCCCAGCGGCCAGCGTTGATCATCGGCTCGACCGTGAAGAACATGCCTTCGCGCAGGACGGGTCCATCTTCGGGGCGGCCGTAATGGAGGATCGACGGAGCGTCATGAAAAACGCGCCCGACGCCGTGACCGCAAAAGTCGCGCACCACCGAAAAGCGGTGGCTCTCGGTATAACGCTGGATCGCGTCGCCGATAGCGCCGACGCGAACGCCAGGCTGTACGACGGCGATACCGCGCATCATCGCCTCATAGGTGACATCGACCAACCGTCTCGCCTTGACCGGGATACGCTCGCCGACGAAGAACATGCGGCTGGTGTCGCCATGCCAGCCGTCGAGGATCACCGTCACGTCGATATTGAGGATGTCACCTTCCATCAGACGCCGATCGCCCGGGATGCCGTGGCAGACGACATGGTTGATCGAGGTGCAGATCGATTTTGGGAAGCCGCGATAGTTGAGAGGCGCAGGAATCGCATCGTGGTCGACGATGAAGCTATGGCACAGGCGGTCGAGCTCGCCGGTGGTGATCCCGGGATGGACGTGAGGGGTGATGAAGTCGAGCGTCTCGGCGGCAAGGATTCCGGCCCGCCGCATGGCCGCGAATGCTTCGGGCCCGTGGATCTTGATTCGGCTGTCGCGAACCTCTGCGGGCGCGAGACCCATCATCACGTGCGGCTGTATGTCGGCTATTGTACGCATGGTCTGCAGGAATTGAAGGTAGGTGCTTGGTCGCCTCACGGCAATCCTCATCGAGTTGTGCCGAGAAATGCCTGTCCCTATGAAGGGTGCCGCACCGAGAGCAGATGAGCCCGAGGAGAGAATGGACGTAAGCGACACCGAGCGCAGGATCGTCACCGCCTGTGTCCTGATCATCGGCAACGAGATTTTGTCCGGTCGCACGCAGGACGCCAACCTCGCCTTTCTCGCCCGCGGGCTGACCGAGCTCGGCATCAGGCTGCGCGAAGCGCGGGTGATCCCCGACGACATCGGCGTGATCGTATCGACGGTCAACGAGGTGCGGTCGGCCTTCGATTATGTCTTCACGACCGGTGGGATCGGCCCAACCCACGACGACATCACAGCGCAATGCGTCGCCGATGCCTTTGGTGTGCCGCTGATCGTGCACCCCGAGGCGAAGCGTCTGCTCGAAACCCACTATCCGCCCGGACAATTGAACGAGGCGCGCCTGCGGATGGCGATGGTTCCGGAGGGCGCGGTGTTGCTCCCCAACCCGATCTCGCGCGCGCCCGGGTTCCAGATTGGCAACGTCTTCGTGCTGCCCGGAGTACCGAGCATCATGCAGGGGATCTTCGAGCAACTGAAGCATCGCCTCGTCGGCGGGACCAAGATGCTCAGCCGGAGCATCAGCTGCCACCTCGCTGAGGGTGCTCTGGCGAAGGACCTGGGCGCATTGCAGGTGCGTTACCCCGATCTCGAGATCGGCTCTTATCCGTATTTCCGGCGTGGCGATTTCGGGGTGACCCTGGTATTGCGTGGCACCGAGAAAGTACGGCTCGCCGCCGCAGTCGAAGAGCTCAACGCGCTGATTCGGACCCTCGGCGGGGACCCACAGGAGGGGTTGAGCGAGGCCTAGCCAGGACCCTCTCCCACTGGGCAAAGGGCGGCTCGTCCGGGTTCGCGCTTTTCTAGCCGCAGTGCTGGTTGTAAGCTAGCCGGTCCCGCGCGCCGCGCCGCAGAGCAGCGCGTGAAACGACAACACAAAGCCGGCGCCTCCTACATCATGGATATCTATCTGCCGATCGCCGAGGTGTCGGTCGACGTCTTCGTCCTGCTCGGACTTGGCGGAGCTGTTGGTTTTCTCACCGGCGTTTTCGGGGTGGGCGGCGGCTTCCTTCTCACTCCGCTCCTGATCTTCATCGGCGTCCCGCCGACCGTCGCGGTCGCCTCATCCGCCAACCAGCTAGTCGGGGCCTCCGTCTCGGGTGTGCTCGTGCATTGGCGACGCGGCAATGTCGACTTCAAGATGGGGTATGTCTTGCTGGTCGGCGGTCTCGCTGGCTCCGTTTTCGGAGTATGGATCTTTACTCTGCTGAAACGGCTCGGACAGATCGAGCTTACAATCTCTCTCTGCTATGTGATCCTGCTCGGGACGCTCGGCGCACTGATGATGGTCGAGAGCATCTACGCCCAGTTGCGACTGCATCGGCCGGGAGTGCGGCGGCGCAAGCTGCATCAGCACAACTGGATGCACGGGTTGCCGCTGAAGGCGCGGTTCCGCCGGTCGAAGCTTTATATCAGCGCGCTGTTGCCCATTGGACTCGGTTTTGTGGTCGGCGTGTTTAGCGCAATTCTCGGGATCGGCGGCGGGTTCATCATGGTGCCCGCGATGATTTACATGCTCGGCATGCCGACCGCCGTAGTACCGGGGACCTCGCTGCTGCAGATCATCTTTGTTGCTGCGAATGTGACGCTGCTGCAAGCCTATACCAACCGCACGGTCGACGCCGTGCTCGCTCTCGTGCTGCTTGTCGGCGGCGTCATAGGAGCCCGGATTGGCAGCCGATTTGGAACACGGCTGCGCGGCGATCAGCTTCGCCTCCTGCTCGCTCTGCTGGTGCTAGCCGTCGCCGCAAAGCTCGCCTTCGATCTGACCGTGCCACCATCCGATCCCTACTCCATTGCGTGGGAGAAGATATGAGCCGAGGCTCGGCGGAAATGTATCCCGGATCGGATCAGATTAGCGCGCGCCCTAGCAGGCCGGCGGACCGGACCTTTGGTTGGCACTACAGACTGATTGCTCTGATACTGTTTTGGGCCGCGCCGGCACGAGCCGAAGCCTTAGTCGCCGATCTTACCAACCATTTGATCGCAATCACGACAGGCTTTACCGGCGCCTCGGTCGTGCTGTTCGGAGCGATCGATGGCCCTGGCGACGTCGCGGTCGTTGTCCAGGGTCCTGACCGCGAGATAACGGTTCGGCGGAAGCGCCGAATTGCCGGCATATGGGTGAATTCTCAAGAGGTGATCTTCGCCAATGTCCCGAGCTTTTATTTCGTCGCTGCAAGCCGGCCGCTCGAAGAGATTGTTTCGCCAGCCGCCGCGGCGTTCTATCGGCTGGGCGTCACAAACCTGGAGACGAAGCCTGAGCGTATGACGCCGCCGCAAGTCGTCGATGAGTTCTTTGCGGCGCTCGTCCGGACGCAACGGCACGCAAGACTGTTCCCAAATTCTGTGAACAAGGTTAATTTCATCGGCGAACGGCTGTTTCGCACGACGATCGAGTTCCCCTCGAACGTGCCGACCGGGACCTATCTTGTTCAGGTCTTCCTGGTCCGTGACAGAGACGTCGTCGGTGGCCAGACGACCCCCCTCGTGGTCTCGAAGGTGGGCATGGACGCCGATGTTTTCGGCTTTGCTGGTCGACAGCCTGCGCTCTACGGAGCAATTGCGGTGTTGACCGCGATGGTGGCAGGATGGCTGGCGAGCCTACCGTTTAGAAGCGCCTGATCCGTGCGCCGATCGGCGGAGGGATGGCCCAATGGAACGGACTGCAAGCCCGCGTGTTTTTCTCGTGGTGGTCGATGAGTCCAAGGAGCTTCAGGCGGCCCTGCACTATGCCGCGCGCCGGGCAGCGCATACCGGCGGGCGGATCGCGCTTCTTTATGTAATCGAGCCGTCGGAACTGCAGCATTGGATTTCGATCGAGAATCTCGCCCGCGAGGAACGGCGCGAGGAAGCCGAACAACTGATGCAACGTCTCTGCGAGCAAATCGCTCCGATCGCCGGCACGATACCGATCGTCTATATCCGCGAGGGTCACCGTCGCGACCAGCTGCTGGCCTTGATCGCCGAGGAGCCGAGTATATCGATACTGGTGCTCGCAGCTGGAACCGGACCCGAAGGACCGGGGCCCCTCATCACGTATCTGACCGGCAACCCCGCCGCCGGCCTTCGTATTCCAATCACGATTGTCCCTGGCGGCCTCACCCTGGAGCAACTCGACGCCGTCAGTTGAGGGCGGCCTTGACGCTTTGATTTTTGACCAACCTCCCGTCATAACGATCGACGGCCTGCCGAGGGTTGATTCGCCGCGCCAAACCCCCAAGCTAAGGTGAGTGGTTTAGCATCGCTTTTGGAGCCCTCGATGTTTATCCAGACCGAGCAGACCCCGAACCCGGCGACCCTAAAATTCTTACCTGGTCGCGTGGTTATGGCGTCGGGCACGGCGAACTTTCCGGACGCGGAGATGGCAGCGCGGATGTCACCGCTGGCGGAGCGGCTATTTGCTCTGCCGCAGGTAAGGGGCGTCTTCCTCGGCGCGGACTTTATTACGGTGACGAAAGACGCCGAGGGCGATTGGTACCAGCTGAAGCCGGTGATCCTGGCGGTAATCATGGAACACTTCACCGCAGGACGACCCGTGGTGGTCGCAGACGCCGCAGATAATGCAGCTATGGAAGCCCGGCAAGAAGACGAGGACGAAGTTGTTTCCCAGATCAAGGAGCTGCTTGAAACACGCGTGCGCCCGGCGGTCGCGCAAGATGGTGGAGACATCATCTTTCACGACTACGAGGACGGCGTGGTTTACCTCCACATGCAGGGTTCGTGCTCAGGGTGCCCAAGCTCGACCGCAACGCTGAAGGCGGGAATCGAAAACATGCTACGGCACTACATCCCCGAGGTCGTTGAGGTGCGGGCGGTCTGAGCCGTCTTTCTCGTTGCCCCGGCTACATCGGCATCCCAGGCCAAGCGGCAACGGGGACGAAGAGGGTGGTAACTGCGCCTGCATGGGGTTGATGTGACGCATAACCCTGACCACACGGTGATGCTTAACGACCCAAGCATGAGGACCGGATCAAGACGGCCGATTGTGCTGGCGCTCGATGCGGCGGGGTTGGGCTGCTCGGTGGTTGTCGCCGCAGGTGAGGCTGTGCTTGCTGCTGAGCGGTGTGCGACTGCGCGCGGCCAAGCCGAGCGGCTGCTCCCAATGGTAGATGCCGTGGTCCGCAAGTCCGGGTTGTCCGCGTTGGCGCTGGACATCGTTGGGACGACGATCGGACCCGGCAGTTTCACGGGCATCCGCGTTGGACTTTCAGCCGTGCGCGGAATCGCACTTGCTACAGGTGCGCGGTCGGTTGGTGTGACCGGCTTCGAAGCTGTGGCCGCCAGTCTTGCCCCGCGGGCCCACGAGCGAGGCGCCGGTTTTCTACTCGTGGCTCTCGAAAGCGGCCGGGAGGACCTTTACATTCAGCTCTTCGATCACGCTTACCGTCCGCTTGGTGACCCCATGGCAGCGATGCCGGCAGCGCTTGACGAAGCGCTGAGTGGCCTCATCGGCGCGGCACCGCTCGTTGTCGCCGGCGATGCGGCGCGGCGAGCCGTAAATATGCTCTTGCCCCGCTCTTGTACGACCGTCATTGAAGGATCTGCGCCTGATGCAGCCGGCGTCTTGCGAGCTGTGCTCCGCCGTGCCCGTGCGGGCGAGAGTCGCATCAAGCCATTGCCGCTGTACCTGCGCCCTCCCAACGTCACCATTTCGACGGCGCACCAAGGGGCGGGCCGCTGAACCTTCGTTTTGAGCCTCTGTCGAAAGTCATGGCCGGCCCGGTGTCGATGTTGCACTGCGCCTGCTTCCCCGAAGCCCCATGGAACTCCCTGACGATCACCGAGATAATGGACATCACGGGTTTTTTCGGCCGAATCGCCTGGGTAGACGGGATGCCCGCCGGATTTGCCTTGGCTCTCGACCTCCTCAAGGAATGCGAGATCCTATCGCTTGGCGTATTGCCTGAGCGGCGGCGAGAAGGGGTCGGTTCGGCGCTTTTGGATTCCGTATGCTCCGAGGGGCGTGCGCGCGGCGCTGAATGCATCGTTCTTGAAGTCGCGGTGGACAACAGTGCGGCGCTTGCACTCTACGTCGGTCGAGGTTTCATGCCGGTTGGCTATCGGCGGAATTACTACCAGCATGTGAGTCGTCGTTCCGGCGATGCCCTTGTCCTGCAACGCGCGCTCGCCGACCTAACAATCCAACCATGAGTCCGATGCCGCCTCCCCGCTTTCCTCTCTCCTTGTTGGCAATCGCGATAGACTGTTCTTGCGGCTGCGTTCAGGATTTGAAGAAATCGGATATTGACCGGATTGCCCTGTCGCGGATTGTTAATTATATTTAGCGATCATACTGACGGTAGGATCCTCAAAATGAACAACCCCGACCAGAGCAGCGATTTGCTGGCGCTGACAACCGAAATCGTTGCCGCGCACGTTTCCAACAATACGGTCTCGGTGGGAGATCTGCCACAGCTGATCAACCAAGTGTACAATTCGCTGGCGAATATCGGGAGCACACCGCCGCCCCCTGCAGAGCGCCCGCAGCCGGCGGTCCCGGTCAAGAAGTCCGTCTTCCCGGACTACATCGTTTGCCTGGAGGATGGGAAGAAGCTCAAGATGTTAAAACGGCATCTGAAGACTGCCTACAACATGACGCCCGAGGCTTATCGTGAGCGCTGGGGTTTGACAACCGACTATCCGATGGTTGCCCCCAACTACGCGCGCCAGCGCAGCCGTCTTGCGAAGGAAATCGGTCTCGGTACCCGGGCGCGGCGGCCCCGAGCCTGATCCCCCGGCCCCCGTGCGAGAACGGCCCGCGGCCGGCAAGGAGCCACCAGCGGCCGCGCCACCGTCTTTAAGGACATGGGCTCGTCTGTCGCCTTCAGGTACAATATATTGTAGCCATGCCACGGTGGAGATGTGATGATCTCGCGGCTGGAGCAGCTCTGCCTTGACAAGGGTTTCAAGATGACGGAGCAGCGACGAGTAATCGCTCGCGTGTTGTCAGAATCCGCCGATCACCCCGACGTCGAGCAGGTCTACCGTCGAGCCACAGCAATCGATCCGCGCATCAGCATCGCTACGGTGTATCGGACTGTGCGGTTGTTTGAAGAGGCGAGTATTCTGGCACGACACGATTTTGGCGATGGGCGCTCCCGCTATGAAGAAATGCCGAGTGCTCACCACGACCATTTGATCGACTTGCAATCCGGCCGAGTGATCGAATTCCGCAACGAGGAAATCGAACGACTGCAGGAAATCGTCGCCGATGAGCTCGGCTACGAGCTCGTCGGGCATCGGCTTGAGCTCTATGCCGTGCCGCGCAGCGGCAAACCGCGAGCCGGAACGGAATGATCTTCGAGGATGGTCGGAGGCGAGCCCCGCCGACGCAAACAGTGTCGACGTGTTTGGCGATGCACTACCGGGCCCATCCCAAGATCCACCAAGGGCGACCGGCGTGATCACCGGAGTCGAGCAGCCTGTTCTACCGATCGAAGCCCCGCCGCTCATTGAAGGCGTCGCCGCGCATACGCGAGACCGCATCGTCGATATCCGATCGGGCCCGCTGCAAGTCCGGCTGGCGGAGACGGCTGCGGACATCGACGCGGTACAGGCGCTGCGTTACCGGATATTCTATGAAAGCTTGGGGGCGCGGCCACTGCCCGAGATGTTACGTCGACGGCGCGATTTCGATCGATTTGATAACGACTGTGATCACCTTCTCGTCCTAGACCGTGGAAATGGCAGGAATAACAACCCAGTCGTAGGGACCTATCGGCTGCTTCGGCGGGATGCGGCACGGCGCCTTGGCGGCTTCTATTCTGCCGACGAATACGACATCGCGCCGCTTGTGGCCCATAAGGGGGAAATTCTTGAGCTCGGCCGTTCGTGTGTCGATGCCGCCTATCGCCAACGACCGGCCGTGCAGCTGCTCTGGAACGGGATCGCGGCCTATGTGCTTCATCACGACATCACGCTGATGTTCGGCTGCGCGAGCCTGCCCGGCACCGATCCTGACGCGCTTGCGACGCCACTCTCTTACCTACACTACTACCATCTGGCACCCTCGGCTCTGCGGCCGCGTGCGCTCAACGAACGCTACGTCGACATGCGCCGGCTCTCGATCGGCGCAATCGACCCGGGGCGGGCGCTGGCGGGGTTGCCTCCTCTCATCAAAGGATATTTGCGGCTTGGTGGGTTTGTCGGCGAAGGCGCCGTGATCGACGAGCAATTCAATACCACCGATGTCTGCGTCTTGGTCAAGACTGATTTAGTCACAGCTAAATATTCGCGTCACTACGAGCGGAGATGTAAAAATACTTGATCCAGTTTAACACATGAGTTCTTCGCTGCTGAGGGCGGCGCGCCTTGCACTCTATTTTGTGTGGACGCTAAGCGTGATGCCGATACAGGGGGCTGGGCTGGTTTTAGGTTGCCGCTGGGCGGAGACACTGCCGGCTTTTTATCACCGCTGGTGTTGTCGACTGCTCGGGTTTCGCGTCAGCCTGATCGGAACACCTACCGATGAGCGCCCCGTGCTGTTTGCGGCAAATCATGTCTCCTACACTGACATCGCCATCCTCGGCTCGCTTATTCCCGGTTCGTTCATCGCCAAAGCGGAGGTAGCCAAGTGGCCGTTCTTCGGTTGGCTTGCCAAACTGCAGCGCACTGTTTTTGTGGATCGGCAAATCCGCAGCGCCGTAATCCAGCGTGACGCGATATCCAAAAGGCTGGTCGGCGGCGATGCGCTGATCCTGTTTCCAGAAGGAACCAGCGGAGACGGTAATCGGCCGCTTCCGTTCAAGACCGCTCTGTTCGGCGCCGTGGAGAAAAAAGGAAACATCGGAGCTGTGGCGGTTCAACCCGTTTCGCTCGCCTATACGCGGCTCGACGGCATACCGATCGGTCGGTCCCTCCGACCGTTTTTCTCCTGGTACGGGGCGGTGGGTCTGGTACCCCATTTATGGAGTATGATCGGACTCGGCACGGTCGAAGTGGTGGTCCACTTCCATCCGCCAACATTTCTCGCCGATTGCGGGTCGCGCAAGGCGTTGGCCGGCTATTGCTATGCGCGGATTGCCGGCGGAATGGCCGGGGCGCTCTTCGGTCGGCCGCAGCCAATGCCAAAGCCGCCGGGTCGCGCCGCACGTGGGGAACCCGCAACCTCGGTGCCGGAGGCGGCAGCCTGATCATGCAAGAAACCCTCTTAAGAGGAGATGGGTAGCCATGGTGAAGGGTGTCTTTATCAAGACATATGGCTGCCAAATGAACGTTTATGACTCTGCACGGATGATAGAACTCCTGGCACCGCTCGGCTTTCTTCCGGTAACGGCGCCGAATGACGCGGATTTAGTGATCCTCAACACATGCCACGTTCGCGAAAAGGCTGCTGAGAAAGTGTATTCCGAGCTCGGCAAGATCCACCGACTAAAGATCGCAAAAGCACACTGCGGCGATACATTGATTGTAGCGGTCGGCGGCTGCGTCGCGCAGGCCGAAGGCGCCGAGATCCTCCATCGAGCACCGTTCGTCGACCTAGTATTTGGGCCGCAAAGCTATCATAGACTGCCGGAACTGGTTGTGGGAGCGCTACGGAAGGGCAGCGCCAGAGTCCTCGATACGAACTTTCCCGCCGAACCTAAATTTGACTATCTGCCGGAGGCTTCAGCGGCACAAGGGGTGACTGCGTTCCTCACGGTTCAGGAAGGGTGCGACAAATTTTGCAGCTTTTGCGTCGTGCCCTACACGCGTGGCGCCGAATACTCGCGTCCGGTGGCGCAGGTCTTGAGCGAGGCGAGACGCGGCGTCGGAGAGGGGGTTCGCGAGATCACTCTTCTCGGCCAGAACGTGAATGCCTATCACGGGGAGGGTCCCGATGGCAAAGACTGGGGTCTCGGGGAACTCATACGCGGGCTGGCCGAGCTGCCCGGTCTCGACCGGATTCGCTACACCACCTCGCACCCAGGTGACGTCGACGATGGGCTTATCGCGGCGCATCGCGATGTGCCTCAGCTGATGCCTTTCGTACACCTCCCCGTCCAGAGCGGAGCGGACCGAGTCCTCTCCGCAATGAACCGACGACATACGGCAGATGTTTACCGACGAATTGTCGACCGCTTGCGTTCGGCTCGATCCGATCTTGCTCTTTCCTCCGATTTTATTGTTGGTTTCCCCGGTGAGAGCGAGAAGGATTTCCTGGCTACCCTGGATCTCGCCGGCGAGATCGGCTTCGCCCAGGCGTTCTCTTTCAAATATTCGCGGCGGCCCGGTACGCCGGCCGCGTCAGTAGCGAGCCAGGTTCCGGAATCGGTGAAATCCTATCGGCTCGACGTGTTGCAGCGGCTGTTAAAAAAGCAGCAGCATGACTTCAACGAGGCCTGCGTCGGACAGGTCCTGCCTGTACTCTTGGAAAAGCCCGGCCGATGCGACGGACAACTCGTCGGACGCAGCCCCTATCTCCAAAGCGTCCACGTCGCGGCGCCGGGGCGGCTCGGCGAGATCGTCCTCGTGGCGATTTCAGGCACGAGCGCCAATAGTCTCTCGGGCTCGCTCGCCCCGGCTGTCAAAGCATGACCGCACTCACCTCGGAAATGCCTGCTATCGAACAGGTCGAAGGCCGCACCCATTTGGAATTTGACGACAACCTGCTGCTCCCCCTGCTTTACGGCGAGCGAGATCAGCACCTCGATCGGATCGAACGACAACTCGGCGTTTCGGTTGTCACCCGTGGGAACCGGCTCGCGATCTCGGGCCCCGTCACGGCGACGGGGACGGCCCGACTCGCGTTGTCTCAGCTCTACGACCGCCTTAAACGAGGTCAGGAGGTTAATCTCCCCGCGGTCGAGGCGGCCATTCGGCTCGCTGCGGCCGAGCTCGCCGACAAGAGCCCCGCTCTTTGGCGGGAGGACACAGCCTTTCGCACCCGCAAACGGCGCATCGCAGCACGTTCTCCAGGGCAGTCAGTGTACATCAAGGCGCTGCGTGAGAATGAGCTCGTGTTTGGGCTCGGACCTGCCGGCACCGGCAAGACGTACCTCGCGGTCGCTGCAGCGGTCGACCTCCTCATGACAGGAGGCGTCGAGCGCATTATCCTTTCTCGGCCAGCCGTCGAGGCCGGCGAACGGCTAGGTTTTCTTCCTGGAGACCTACGCGACAAGGTCGACCCATATCTAAGGCCGATCTTCGACGCGCTTAACGACATGCTGCCGGCTGATCAACTCGCCAAGCGGCTAGGCAATGGAGAGATCGAGGTGGCGCCCATCGCTTTCATGCGCGGACGTACACTCTCGCACGCCTTTGTGATCCTCGACGAGGCGCAAAACACAACGCCAGTACAGATGAAAATGTTCCTGACCAGGCTCGGGGAAGCGTCGCGCATGGCCGTCACCGGCGATCCGACCCAGGTGGACTTGCCCGGGGGAACCCGCTCAGGCCTGGCCGAGGCGCTGGAAACCCTGCGCGGCATCGACGGGATCGCCACGGTGCGGTTCACTGACGCGGATGTGGTCCGGCATGAGCTTGTCGCTCGTATCGTACGCGCCTACGAGGCGCGTGAGCAGTCGGCGCGCGCCGACGAACAGTTATGAAACCTATTGCGATGATCGATATCGCCTCGCCCTGTAGCGGTTGGAGGCGGGTTTGTCCGGACGCCGAACGGCTCGCTCGCGATGCTGCTCGGGTCGCGCTAGTCGATGGCTTTGCAGCAACAGGGTTCACATCGTCGACGCGGGTCGAATTGGGGATCACGCTGACCGACGACGCCCAGCAGCTGCAGCTAAATCGCAGATACCGGGGGCAGAATGTTTCAACCAATGTGCTTGCATTTCGGGCCTGGGAGCCGGAGACGCATGCTCCATCCGGCGCGCCATTTCTGCTCGGCGACGTTGTGCTTGCCTTTGAGACGGTGGCTCGCGAAGCGGACGAGCAGGTAAAGCCGTTCTGCAACCACGTCCGCCATCTGATTGTGCATGGCGTCCTTCACCTGCTTGGTTGTGATCATCGGAGGGAGGCCGATGCGGTCACAATGGAGCGCTTGGAAACTTCGATATTGGCCAAGCTAGGAGTCCCAGATCCCTATCACGACATTAATTTGTCCATCGAACCTGAGCCAGTTTTTACATGAGCGATCCCGAGCCGCCCGAGCGCGGCGGCCGGGCTGAGCCCGATCGGTCGTTTGCTTGTCTGCGCAGTTTCCTGAGGCTCATTCGGCGTCCGCGCGACGTTGAGAGCTTGCGCGATACGATCGACGAAATGATCGAGGAACCCTCGGGCGAAGATCCCCACCCTCTCAGTGCCCATGAGCGCGTCCTAATCGGCAACATTCTCAGAGTCCACAACCGCACAACTTCTGATGTAATGGTGCCACGCGTCGACATTATCGCGCTCTCTGTTGAGACGCCGTTCCCTGAAGTAGTCAAATGTATGGTAGAGCAGGGCCATTCGCGAGTTCCCGTCTACCGCGAAACGCTCGACGATGTGATCGGCTTCATCCACGTCAAAGACGTGCTGGGGCCAGTCGCGGATCGACGGCAGACGAAGCTGTCGCCGATTCTGCGGAAAGTACTGTTCGTCGCCCCCTCGCTACCGACGCTCGACCTTCTCGTCCAGATGCGCCAAGCGCGGACCCACATCGCCATGGTGGTCGACGAGTTTGGCGGGATCGATGGGCTGGTGACGATCGAAGATTTGATCGAGGAGATCGTCGGCGAGATCGAGGACGAGCATGATGTGGCAGACAGACCCAGCCTAACCGAGCGCGCGGATGGTACGCTGATCGTCGACGCGCGTATTCCGATCGCAATGCTGGAAGAGCGTCAAGGTACCCGATTGCGCCCAACCGAAGAGGCGGAAGAGGTCGATACGCTCGGTGGGCTGGTTTCGAGCCTCGCCGGTCGTGTCCCGAAACGCGGAGAGGTTATCGCCCACCCGTCGGGGATTGAGTTCGAAGTGCTCGATGCCGATCCGCACCGAATTAAGCGGCTCCGCGTGCGCGGCCCGCCACATGCGAGCAGCGGGGAAGGCACGAATGGTGGCTAGGGTTTCCGAGGCACGCGTCCGACCTGGGTCGCGGATTCATGGGTCACTCTGCCGTTTGGCCCGCGAACTCGCGGGGTTATCTGGGTGGCGACGCTACGGGGTTGCCCTTTTGTTGGGGGTCATCGCCGTGGCAACACTGCCGCCGGTGGACCTGAGCCCCTTACTCGTCGTGGCCTTCACCGGGCTTCTCTGGCTCGATGAAGGCAGCTCCGGTCTCAGTGCTTCTTTCGGCCTCGGCTATGCCTTCGGCTTCGGCTTTTTCGTGGCGGGGCTTTACTGGATTTCCGGAGCGCTTTTGGTCGATATTGCCGCTTTCTGGTGGCTGGTGCCGATCGCGACTATGGGCCTGCCGGCGGTGTTCGCGCTATATGCAGGCATCGCCCTGCTTGCCGCCAATCTCGCGAGCAAATATTTGCGATCGTCAGGGCGCGCGCGGGTTTTCGCATTTGCAATCGCCTGGACCGTCGCCGAATGGATCCGCGGTCATGCATGTACAGGGTTTCCCTGGAACCTGATCGGGTCGACATGGTCCGGCGGGTTTCCGGGCGCGATCGCGGTCCTACAGTGCGTAGCCTGGATCGGTATTTATGGATTGAGCTTTGTGACAGTGCTTGCCGCCTCATTACCCGCGCTCCTTGGGGCATCGTCGCTCGTCCCAATTTCGGAGCGCCGGCGCTGGATGCCGGCGATCGGCGCGGCGCTTTTGGTGCTTTTACCCGGCGTCTCGGGAGCGGTTCGTCTGGAATTGTCGCCAGCCGCTGCCGGTGATATTTGGTTGCGCATTGTCCAGCCCGCGATTCCCCAGACGATGAAATGGAAGCCGGGCGCTGCCGAAGGGAATCTTCGGAAATTGCTCAATCTGAGCGTCGCGGCCTCGCCCCGACCGATCGCTGCCATCATTTGGCCGGAGGCAGCAACGCCTTTTTTTCTCGAACGCGATGCAGTGGTTCGACGGGAGATCGCCGCCATCGTGCCCGTGCAGGGCTTCCTCATCACCGGTGCGTTGCGGGCGAGCCCACCGCCGGGGCCGATGGAGCAGATCTGGAACAGCATCGAAGCGTTGAACGCTGACGGTGACGTCGTTGCTCATTACGACAAGGCACACCTCGTTCCGTTTGGCGAGTACCTCCCGATTCATGAGGCTCTGCCTTTCAGGAAAATCACCGCCGGCGCGACCGATCTCAGCGCCGGTTCGGGCCCCCGCACGATCGCGCTACCGCGGCTTCCACCTTTTGCCGCGGCGATTTGCTACGAGGCTATTTTCCCGGGCGCGATCGTTAACGAACAGGAGCGCCCCGATTGGATCCTGAACCTCACGAACGACGCATGGTACGGTCGCAGCGCGGGTCCGTTTCAGCATCTCGCCAGTGCCCGGACGCGCACCGTCGAGGAGGGATTGCCGATGGTGCGCGTCGCGAATAACGGAATCAGCGCAGTGATCGACTCGGCCGGGCGGGTCCGAGCGCGCATCAATCTCGACACGATCGGTTATGCCGATGTGGCACTTCCGGCTCCAGGGCAGCCCACACTCTACTCCCGCGCTGGCGACTGGACCCTTGTTGCCCTCCTTTTGCTCGGCGCACTCCCGATCGTGTCACGGCTTCACTGAGGGCTGTTCGGCGGTGCCTGACTAACCCAGAGCCAAGACGATTTCTTTATGCCGAGTCGGTTGTTCATCGCATGCGATGGTGTATTCTATTACCTCAATCCGCTACCTTTGTGAGGGCGATCGACCGAAGATGGTGATGCAGCAACAGCCTCGGCGGCCAGGTCGCCGAAAAGGCGACAAGCCGAACCCGATCGACATTCATGTCGGCTCCCGTGTGCGGCTGCGCCGCAACATGCTCGGCTTGAGCCAGGAAAAGCTCGGTGAGGCCATTGGGTTGACCTTTCAGCAGGTTCAGAAGTACGAGCGGGGCGCCAATCGAATCGGAGCGAGTCGCCTGCATGATCTGAGTCGCGTTCTCGATGTCCCCGTGTCTTTCTTCTTCGACGACATGGATCCTGTGCGCGCGCCCGCGATCCCTGCGGGCTTCGCGGAACCCGCTGCCGATGGCTTCGATTCCGATCCGTTGCGTCGGCGCGAGACGGTTGAACTGGTCAGCGCCTATTATAAGATCGACGATCCGGCCTTGCGCCGCCGCCTGTTCGAACTCGCCAGAGCGTTGGCCGGCGGAGCCGAGCGGGTGTGAATTCGCGATTTTACGTAGGTGCGTGATCGGAGCGGGGGATCGAAGGTTGCATAACACCGGTGTGTTCCTCGACATCTTGATCTTTTCAGGAAAGGCAAACTCTTGGCCAGCCGAGATTTTGTATTCACCAGCGAATCGGTGTCAGAGGGCCATCCCGACAAGATTTGCGACCGCATTTCCGATGCGATCGTCGATACCTTTCTAGCGGCAGAACCGCAAGCGCGTTGCGGTGTCGAGACGCTTGTCACCACAAACCGCGTAGTGCTGGCGGGCGAAGTTCGTGGTCCGGATTCGATCACCAGCGAAAAGCTGATCGAGGTGGCACGGAGCGCCATCCGCGAGATCGGCTATGAACAGGAGAATTTCCACTGGGAGCATGCTGGCATCAAATGTTTCATCCACGCCCAGTCGACCGACATCGCGCTGGGTGTCGACGCCGCCGGGAACAAGGACGAGGGTGCCGGCGACCAGGGCATGATGTTCGGTTATGCCTGCACCGAGACACCGGAAATGATGCCGGCGCCGATCTTCTATGCCCATGCAATCCTTCGTTCCCTTTCTACAGCTCGCCACGCGGGAAACACCCCCTTACTCGGCCCTGACTCGAAGAGCCAGGTGACACTGCATTACGTCGAAGGGAAGCCGGTGGGGGCAACTAAGATCGTCGTCTCGATCCAGCACTCCGACCGGATCGAGCGGGAGGAGGTGCGTGAGATCATACGGCCACACGTCCTCGACGTGCTGCCCCCAGGCTGGATGTGCGACGAGGAGCATTTTCTCGTCAACCCGACTGGCCGCTTTGTGATCGGCGGGCCCCACGGCGACGCCGGCCTTACTGGACGTAAGATCATCGTCGACACGTACGGCGGCGCGGCACCGCATGGGGGTGGCGCGTTTTCGGGCAAGGACCCGACCAAGGTCGATCGGTCAGCAGCCTATGCCGCACGGTATCTCGCGAAAAATGTCGTCGGCGCTGGGCTTGCCGAGCGCTGCACCATACAGGTAGCGTACGCGATCGGTGTAGCCAAGCCACTTTCGTTCTACGTCGATACTGGCGGAGCGGTCGATGAGCAAAAGTTGGCTGCGGTGTTGCAGGAGCTAATGGACCTGTCGCCGCGCGGCATTCGCACGCATCTCGCCTTGAATAAACCGATCTACGCGCGCACAGCGGCCTATGGCCATTTCGGCCGACAACCCGAACCCGACGGCAGCTTCTCCTGGGAGAGGCTCGATCTCGTGGACCAGTTGCGGCGCGCCTTCTAACCTTCTCTGATTGTGTGCAGCTGGCGCAGCGTCAGCTGATCTTCGGGCGCCGCCGCGGGCGGAGGCTTCGCTCCGGGCAAAAGGTCCGGATCGGCGAATTGCTGCCGCGGTTTGTTTTGAGCATTCCGCAGGCAGGTAGGCTGGAACCCCGTGCCGCTTTCGGTGCGCCCAAACGGCCGGTTTGGCTTGAGATCGGTTTTGGTGGTGGTGAGCATCTTGCCGTTCAGGCCGAATGCCATCCTGAGATCAGCCTCATCGGCTGCGAGGTATTCGAGCCAGGGATCGCGAGGTTGCTCGCGCATATCGAACGCCGCCACCTCGACAATATCCGGATTTTTGCCGATGACGCGCGGCTGATGATCGCGGCGCTGCGACCGTCATCGATCGATCGCGTCTTCGTCTTGTTTCCTGACCCTTGGCCAAAGCGGCGCCATGAGAAGCGCCGCCTTGTGTCCCGCGAGACCCTCGATGCCTTGGCGGCAATCATGACGGATGGAGCCGAACTCCGTCTCGCGACCGATGATGGCAATTACCTCAACTGGATGCTTGAGCGTGTCACCGAGCATCCGTTTTTCGAATGGCTCGCACGAGGTCCTCGTGATTGGCGCAACCGCCCGAAAGACTGGCCGCCGACGCGCTATGAGGAAAAGGCACGCGCCGCCGGGCGTACCCCCACCTTTCTGCGCCTGAGACGACAGTTTCGGAAATAACGGAAACGCCCTTGTGGTGCAGGTATACCCATCATATTTACTGACAGTTCTATAGCTCCCACTGAGGCGTTGGGCCGACGGCCCTTTTTTTGTATCTTCGCGGCTGCTTTCGAGAGGTGACACCGGCGTCCCTGCAAGCGTCCGCCCGCTCGGCGAAGACATGACTGCCAAGGAGGTCCGGGGTTCTTGGTTGACACGAACAGCATCGCGCAGATGATCGAACCGTCGCTCGGTGCAATGGGTTACCGTCTTGTGCGAGTGCTCATGACTAGCGGTCGCCGGGCGACACTGCAGGTCATGGCCGAACGGCTCGACGATTTGCCCATCACCCACGATGATTGCGCAGAGATCAGCCGTTCCGTCTCCGCTATTCTCGATGTCGCCGACCCGATCGCCGGCGCCTACACGCTAGAGATCAGCTCCCCGGGCATCGACCGCCCGTTGGTTCGTCCACAGGACTATGATCGCTTTCGCGGTTTCGAAGCCAAGATAGAGCTCGCCCTACCATTCGACGGACGAAGGCGGTTCCGCGGGCGGCTAATTGGAACCGCGGGGGGTGTTCTTCGTCTCCTCACCGAGGGGGGCGAAACGCGATTGCCGCTCGAAGCGGTGGCACGAGCGAAGCTCATCCTCACAAACGATCTGATCGCTGCAAGGCAACGCGTACTTTCGAACCCGCATCCTCGGCAGGCCGCGTCCTCGCCGCCCAACTCATTGACACACGGGACCCGAGAACATCATGGACACGATCGTCACATACGCGCGACCGGAACTGCTTCAAGTCGCTGACGGCGTCGCTCGCGACAAGGGCATCGATCGCGACGAGGTGTTGGAGGCAATGGAGCAGGCGATCCAGAAAGCAGGCCGTTCCAAATACGGTCAGGAATACGACATTCGCGCCGAAATTGATCGCCGCAATGGCGAGATCCGGCTGCTTCGCTTCCGCGAGGTGGCAGAGGCGGTCGAGAATGAGGCGACCCAGATCGCCCATGCCGACGCGAAGCGGTTGAACCCGGAAGCGGAGATCGGTGATTTCATTACCGACCCCCTGCCGCCGATCGATTTTGGGCGTATCGCAGCACAGACGGCAAAGCAGGTCATCGTTCAGAAGGTGCGCGACGCCGAGCGCCAACGACAGTTCCTGGAATTCAGGGATCGAGTCGGCGAGATTGTCAATGGGCTCGTCAAGCGCGTCGAGTTTGGCAACGTCGTCGTCGACCTAGGCCGCGCCGAGGCGATGCTGCGCCGTGATGAGCTGTTGCCTCGCGAAAGCTTCCGTCAGGGTGAGCGCGTTCGCGCCTACATCTACGATGTGCGGCAGGAATTGCGGGGCCCGCAGATCTTTTTGTCACGCACCCATCCGCAGTTCATGGCCAAATTGTTCGCGCAGGAGGTGCCAGAGATTTATGACGGCATCATCGAGATCAAGGCTGTCGCTCGGGATCCCGGCAGCCGCGCCAAAATCGGGGTGATCTCGCGCGACAGCGGGATTGACCCTGTTGGCGCTTGCGTCGGCATGCGCGGAAGCCGTGTTCAGGCCGTCGTGGGTGAATTACAGGGCGAAAAAATTGACATCGTTCCCTGGTCTCCGGACCCGGCAACCTTCGTCGTCAACGCACTTGCGCCGGCCGAAGTCGCCAAGGTCGTAATGGACGAGGAACAGCGGCGCATCGAAGTTGTCGTGCCGGACGATCAGCTGAGCTTGGCGATCGGGCGACGCGGCCAGAACGTTCGCCTCGCTTCACAACTTACGGGCTGGGATATCGACATCCTGACCGAGGCCGAGGAGTCGGAGCGGCGGACCGAGGAATTCCGCAACCGCAGCCAGATGTTTATCGATGCCCTCGA